>JANTGW010000036.1 GCA_024762705.1 Sulfurimonas sp. | reverse complement strand
AAAGAACTTTACAACCTCTCTACCAAAGACTCTTTAAGTGGTTTATATAATAGGATTAGTCTTACAGAAAAACTTAACTGGCTTATTTCAAAAGGAAAAAGAGATAAGGGTGAGTTTGCCCTTATCTTTTTGGATTTGGATAACTTTAAAAATATCAATGACTCAAAAGGACATGAATTTGGAGACAAAATACTCCTGCATATTTCTAATATTCTTTTAAAAATAACAAGAAATGATGATATCGTATCACGCTTGGGCGGGGACGAATTTGTTATTGTATTACCAGAATTTAAAGATGAAAATAAAATTACAGAAATGGCACAGAGATTAAAAGAAAAGTTGTCAGCACCTTTTAAAATTGACAATGAAGACTATCAGATTACTGCAAGTATGGGTATAGCAATTTATCCTAAAGATGGTAATAATGTGCAAATGCTGCTCAAAAATGCAGATATAGCAATGTACAAATCAAAAGAACTCGGTAAAAACAACTTTCAGTTTTTTACAACTGCAATCAATAAAGCAGTCCAAGAAAGAATTAAAATACAAAGAATCATTAAAAATGCTCTTATAAATGACTATTTTAAACTTTATTATCAACCAAAAGTAGATATAAGAACAAATAAAATAGTAGGGTGCGAAGCTCTTATAAGGCTTATTGACCCTATTGAAGGACTCATTACTCCCGATAAATTCATTAGTATTGCAGAAGACAACATGAGTATTATTCCGCTTGGAGAATGGATCATACAAGAAGCAGTGTCTCAGATACAAAAATGGGAACAGACTGTTCTTAAAAATCTAAAAGTATCTATAAACCTCTCTGGCATACAATTTAAAGACCCCAAACTTTTACAAAAAATAGAAAACTATACACAAGGCATAGATAGAAAAAAACTTGATATAGAATTGACAGAGTCGGTACTAATTGATGACTTCCAGGAAAGGCTTAATGTTATTAAGTCTATAAAAAAACTTGGAATTTCACTCTCTTTAGATGATTTTGGTACCGGGTATTCCTCTTTATCATACCTCAAAGACATTCCTTTCGATACACTAAAAATAGATAAAACTTTTATAGACAATTTGTACACTAAAGATGATTTAACTTTCGTAAACATGATTATAGGTATTGCCGAAGACTTAGAACTTAATGTGGTGGCTGAGGGTGTCGAAACAGAAGAACAACTCAGACTCCTTAAAGAAATCAACTGTGATTTGTACCAAGGTTACCTTTACTCTAAACCGATTTTAGCAAAAGAGTTTGAGGAGTTATTTATCTTAAATTGAGTATAATCTACTAATTTTATTCAAGTGGACAATTATGCTAAATTATGAATCTATAAAACCTTTACTATTCAAGTTTGAACCGGAAACTGCTCACCATATTGCTGAGTTTGTTTTAAGAATTCCAAATATTTGTCAGATCCCTTTTAACCCTTTTCTAGAATCTCATTTTGTCAATGATGCATCTTTAAGACAGGAAATCTTTGGACGTACTTTTTTAAACCCTGTAGGACTTGGTGCAGGATTTGATAAAAACGCAACGATGATACGCGGAATGCAGATTCTGGGATTTGGTTTTACTGAAATAGGAACAGTCACACCTAAACCTCAGCCCGGAAATCCAAAACCTAGAATGTTTCGTCATATAGATGAACAGAGTATTCAAAATGCTATGGGTTTTAACAATGACGGTGCCTACAAAGTTGTTAAGCGCCTAAAAAAGCGTTATCCGTTTACTACACCTATCGGTGTTAATATCGGAAAAAATAAAATCACGCCTGAAAATGAGGCTATCAATGATTATATACACCTTATTAAAGCCTTTGATGGGCTGGGTGATTATTTTGTTATCAACATCTCTTCTCCTAACACACCGGGACTTCGGGATTTGCAAAATGAAGAATTTATTAAAAACCTGTTTTCTCAGGCAAAAAAACTAACTTCAACCCCAATTTTATTAAAAATAGCTCCTGATATGGAAGTTGAGGATGCTGTAAGTCTAACTACAATGGCAGTTGAACATGGTGCAGACGGTATCATAGCTACCAACACTACCATAGACTACTCGCTCGTCAAACACCCAAAAGACATAGGCGGACTCAGTGGTGCAGTTTTAAAAGAAAAAAGTTTTAAAATCTTTGAAGCTGTTGCCAAAGAACTCTATGGCAAAACGATTCTCATCTCTGTCGGTGGGATTGACTCTGCACACGAAGCATACAAACGTATAAAAGCAGGTGCTTCTCTTGTTCAGATTTATAGCGGACTCGTATTTCACGGTCCTGACATGATAATGAGCATAAACAATGAACTTATAGAGCTTATAAAAGCAGATGGTTACGACAACATAACACAGGCTGTCGGAGCAGATAGAAAATAATGAAAATATTATTTATAATAACACTAATTTTAGGAACACTTATGGCAACATCACTACCAAAATACGAAACAAAAACACTTAAAAATGGACTACAGATAGTAGTTATACCTTTGAAAAACCATTCTAACGTAATCAGTACAGATATCTTCTACAAAGTCGGAAGCCGCAATGAGGTTATGGGTAAAACAGGAATCGCTCATATGCTTGAACATATGAACTTTAAATCAAGTAAAAACCTTAAAGCCGGTGAGTTTGACAAAGAAGTAAAAAGTGTCGGCGGGGTTAACAATGCTTCAACAAGCTTTGATTATACACACTATTACATAAAGTCAAGCACAGACAATTTAAACAAGTCTGTAGAGCTTTATGCGGAACTTATGCAAAACCTAAATCTTAAAGATGAAGAGTTCCAGCCTGAACGTGATGTAGTCCTAGAAGAAAGACGCTGGAGAACAGATAATAATCCACTTGGATATTTATACTTTAGACTCTTTAACAATGCCTATATATACCATCCATATCACTGGACTCCTATCGGCTTTATCAATGATATAAAAACATGGACCATAGATGATATTAGAGACTTTCATAAAACATATTATCAGCCGCAAAATGCTATATTGATGGTTACGGGCGATGTCAATCCAAAAGATGTGTTCAAATCCGCAAAAAAAGCGTTTGCCAAAATAAAAAATCACAGTAAAATTCCGAAAGTAAAATTTGTAGAGCCGGAACAAGACGGTGCAAAAAGAGTTATAGTACATAAAGACAGCGAAGTAGAAATGCTGGCAATTACTTTTCATATACCGGACTTTAGAGATCCTGACCAAGTTACACTCAGTGTTATATCTGAAATTCTATACTCTGGTAAAAGTTCCCGTCTTTACAAAGAACTTGTTGATAAAAAACGTCTTGTAAATTCTGTATATGCTTATAATATGGAAAATACAGATCCTGGTCTTTTTATCTTTATGGCTACATGTAACCCTGGCGTGAAAGCCGAAAAAGTAGAAAAAGAACTTATAAAACAGATCAACCTTATGAAAGAAACAAAGGTCACAAAAGCAGAACTTGAAAAAGTAAAAATCAATACCAAGTCTGATTTTATTTACTCACTTGAAAGTTCAACTTCTGTTGCAAATCTTTTTGGAAGTTATTTGGTAAGAGGTGATGTCACTCCTCTCTTGAATTATGAAGAAAATGTCAATAAAGTAACTGCCAAAAAAGTGCAAGAAGTTGCTCGCAAATATTTTAACTTTGACAAATCAACAACACTCATTTTAAAAAAAGGAGAGTAGATTAAGTCTACTTTTCTTCTTTTAAAGCCTTTTTGGCACCTTCAATCATCCCTGTAAAAGCACCTTTAACCACCTTTACCATCCTCTCAGAAAGTTCTTCAACTTCATTTTTCACATCTTCAAGCACTACACTTGCTTTTTCCTTAACACTATACGTGACAGAGTGTGTTTTTTCTTCAAGCGTACTCTCAATCATTTCTAAGTCTTTTATAGTTTGTTGCATATCCTTTGCTATATAAGCCTTTGCATCTTCTTTAACTTTTTGTAAAGCATCTTTTTCTTCTTCAATTTTCTCTAAAAGAGCTTTTTTGGCGCCTTTTACTGCACCGGCAGTAGACTCTTCGATTTTCTCATCCATTTCTATAGCCGCTTCAATTGCAGAAGATACAGCTGACTTGGAAATCTCTTTGATTTTTTTCGTTGTTAATTTTACTTCACAAATAGCATCGCTTACAATCTCTTTTGTAATGCGTGCCACATTCTCTGTCACTTCTTCACCCTCTTGGATCACTTTTTTTACACTTTCTTTGATAGTGCCTTCCATAAGACCAAGTACTTGAGCATTTTTCAGCTTGACTGTTGTCAGAACTTCTTCTAGATACTCCTTACTCTCATCAGTAACTACTTCTGTAGCTTCTTTAATACCAGCTATTGTACTTCTAAGGTCTGATGATAGTTCATCTTTTTTCTCTTCTAATGCATACTTGGCTTTTAACATTTCATAATCAAGTGTTTTAATAAGTTCTTGAGTTTTTTTCTTTGTAGCGTCTATGACACCTTCAACAACTGCATCAATATTCTCTTTTGTATGCTGCTGTGCATTCTTAAGTTCATCAACTGCTGTGATAACAGCTTCTTTTATAATTAAATTAACTTCGTCAACATTCTCTTTTGTACTCCCCATTGTTTTCGTGACTGCCTCTTGCACAACTTTTTTTAGCTGCTCCGCAGTCATTTTTCCTGTTTTATTCGCTTTTTTTATGCCATCAGATATCTCTTTTTTCATTGTTTCTAACATTATGCGTCCTTATGCAAATTTTATCTATTATCATTATACACTTATTTTACAATAAAACAAGAAAGGCTAATAAAACAAAAAGTTTTAAAACTTTTTAGCTATAATTAGCCATTATTTTTAAAGGCTAATTAGAATGAATATAGTAACTGGTTCTTCAACCGCACTGATAACTCCATTCAAGAATGGCAAACTTGATGAACAGACATATGCTGCGTTGATACAGCGCCAAATAAACAATGGTATGAATGCAGTATGTCCTGTAGGAACAACAGGAGAGAGTGCTACTCTAACACACGATGAGCATAAACGATGTATAGAGATTGCTGTGGAAGTCTGTAAAGGCACACAAACTAAAGTTTTAGCAGGTGCAGGAAGTAATGCAACTCATGAAGCAATAGAGATAGCAAAACATGCACAAAGCTGTGGTGTTGATGCTATTTTTTCTGTTTCACCATATTACAACAAGCCATCGCAAGAAGGCTTATACCAGCATTACAAAGCCATTGCACAGGCTGTAAGTGAAATGCCGTTTATGCTTTATAATGTTCCGGGTCGAACAGGTGTAGACATCTCAGCTGATACTACAATCAGACTTTTTGATGATGTAGAGAATATTTACGGTATTAAAGAAGCAACAGGAAGTTTGGAGCGTACTGTTGAACTGCTTTCTCGCAGACCGGATCTAAAGGTCTTTTCCGGAGATGATGCTATTGATTATCCTATTTTGGCAAACGGCGGGGCAGGAATTACCTCTGTAACATCAAACCTAATGCCTGATCTAAAATCTGAGCTGACACGTAAAGCACTCAGCGGTGATTTTATGGGAGCAAAAGCAATTAATGACAACCTGTATCCTTTAAACAAAGTTATGTTTTGCGAGGCGAATCCTATTCCTATAAAAGCTGCTATGTATATTGCAGGACTTACTGAAACACTAGAATATAGGTTACCTCTTGTTGCCCCTAGTAAAGAAAATATGAAAAAAATTGAAAATGTAATGAAAGATTACGATATAAAAGGACTCTAATATATGAAAGATAAAACTCTCTTTGTAAGTGGTGGAACACGTGGAATTGGTAAGGCGATAGTTTATGCTTTTGCAAAAGAAGGCTGTAATGTGGCTTTCACTTATGCTTCAAGTGCTGATACGGCAAATGAAATAATAGCTGATATTGAAAAAAACCATGGTGTAAAATGTCGGGCATATAAACTGGATATTTTACAACCAGACACATATAAAGATGTTTACAAAGAATTTGATGAAGACTTTGACAGACTTGATTATTTCATATCAAACGCAATCATTTCAGGTCGTGCTGTAGTTGGTGGTTTTGGGCCATTCATGAGACTTAAACCCAAAGGTCTCAACAATATCTATACAGCAACAGTTGATGCCTTTGTTGTTGGTGCACAAGAAGCGGCAAAAAGAATGGAAAAAGTAGGTGGAGGCAGTATTATTTCTATGAGCTCCACTGGAAATCTAGTCTATACTCCGAACTATGCAGGACATGGTACAAACAAAGCTGCTGTTGAGACTATGGTACGTTATGCAGCCGCTGAACTTGGAGAAAAAGGAATTCGTGTTAATGCAGTAAGCGGCGGACCAATTGACACTGATGCTTTAAAAGCCTTTCCAAATTATGAAGAAGTCAAAGCCGAGGTCGTAAAACGTTCACCACTGTCTCGTATGGGTGTACCTGAGGATTTAACAGGAGCATGTAAGTTCTTATGCTCAAGTGAAGCATCTTGGTTGACAGGGCAGACGATCGTAGTAGATGGTGGAACTACTTTTCAATAGTTCAACCTAGTCTATATTTATTCTTATAAACGCGCGTAGTTCACACTTATACATGCATCCAAAGATGCCAACTCATTTAACGTTGTATCATTAACTGCATTATCAACAAGTATCACAGCAAGTGCTTCTGATTGATTGTTTCTAGCTAATGAAAAGTCAGAAATATTTACATTATTTTTTGCAAGAATTGTTCCTACACTTCCAATAACACCTGGTACATCAGAGTTTTTAAAGAAGATCATATCGCCTTTTATTGGGAACTCTATATCAAAACCATCAGTAGCGACAATACGCTGCAATCCATCTTCAAATATAGTTGCAGATATAGATGTTGTACCTTCGTTTGTTGTAATTTTCACTGTAATAAGGTTTTTGTAAACTTCAGAATCACCCAAATCAACAGTTTCTACTTCAATTCCTTTTTCTTTTGCAATAAAGTCAGCATTAACATAATTAATCGTTTCAGTATTATGACTAAGAGCACCAACAGTAACAAAAGTAGCTAATGAATCTATATATTTAGCTATCTCGCCTTGTCCTTTTACTTTAATAGATATAATCTTTGATTTATTGATTTGAGACTCTAAGAAACCTACTTTTTGACCCATTTCCAAGAATGGTTTTACAAAAGGAGGTATCTTACTCTCATCTATCGGCAAGTTCATTGCATTTGGATATGCTATTCCTTTTGCAGCAGAAATTGCATTTTCAGCCGCTTGCGTACCTATGTTATATTGTGATTCATATGTGTTTGCCCCCAAGTGTGGAGAGACAACAATATTATCCAAATCAAGAAGTTTATTATCAATTGCAGGTTCTTTTACAAATACATCTATACCTGCAAAACGAATTTTACCTGACTTTAAACCATCATAAAGGGCATCTTCATTGTAAAGTCCGCCTCTAGCACAGTTTACAAGAACTACACCGTCTTTCATTTTTTCGATTTCTTCTTTATCTATAATATTTATTGTTTCTTGATTCTTTGGTGTATGAATAGTAATTACATCACAAGCTAAAATATCATCAAAGTTTTTCGTATATGTCATATCCAAATCAGTTACTTTAGATGGGTCTATATATGGATCATACGCAACTATATCCATCTCAAAAGCTTTCGCACGTTTTGCAACGCGAGAACCAATGTTACCAAAACCGATAATACCAAGTTTTTTTCCTTTAAGCTCATAACCGTACCATTTTTCACGCTTCCAAATTCTTTGATTTTTTAAATGGTCATGAGAGTATGGAAACATTCTCATACATGAAAGCATATGTGTCATCGTTAGTTCTACTGCTGCAATCGTATTTGCAGTAGGTACATTCATTACAATGATTCCTTTTTTCGAACATTTTGGAATATCAACATTGTCAACTCCAACACCTGCACGAACTATTGCTTTCATATTCGTTGCATGCTCAATAAAAAACTCATCTACATCTGTCGAACTTCTCGTAATAGCTACATCAGCTTGAGGAATAATTTTTTCAACAAGTTCTTTCTTATCTACATCTGCTGCCATTATAAAATTAATATTTTCATCTTCTTGAAGCATCTTC
>JANTGW010000035.1 GCA_024762705.1 Sulfurimonas sp. | reverse complement strand
CAGGGGCAAAAGATGTTTTTGCAATCTCTTTTTGAAGTTTTTTTGTCAACTTTTCAAGCTCTTTTTTACCGGCATGATTCGCAATAATAATAAACTCTTCTCCTCCCCACCTTGCAACAAAATCATCTTCTCTTACGTGTTCTTTAAGAATAGCTGCGAACTTTTTGAGTACTTCATCTCCAACATTATGACCATAGTTATCATTTACCCGTTTAAAAAAATCTATGTCCATCATAATAAGTCCGAACTTATCTCCATACCTTTGGGCACTTTTTATTTTTTTATCAAGCACTCTTTTATATTCGTTTCTATTATTTAGAGCGGTTAAACTGTCATGCGTTGAAATATTTTCAAGTTCTTTCGTTGTCATTTTCACTAAATTTGTTAAGGCTTTTTTTATTGGGTCAAAACGGTTGACAGCGGCTGCTTTCAACTCTTTTTTCACAACTTTTTTCGATTCTGAAAGCATCATAAAAGTTGTTGTGACATTCAAAAGTTCGGCAACTTTTCCGGAATGAAAAAACTCTCCAAAAGTGAAAAACCCAACCGTAGGAGCTAAAGACTCAAGCAAGTTGATCTCATCCATCAGTTGGTCTTGAAGCAGTGCTTTTCTCGCCGAACAAGAGTAAATATAAACTGCCTCAGCCGGTATTTCTCTAATCTCTTCAAAATATTTATCGAGATTGTCAGTGAGTTCTTCTATGTTTGCGAAGCTAAAACGCACCTTGTCACCCACTTCAAAATTTCCTGCATAAATTAAAGCATTATCTGAAGCGACAGCAATAGGATCTCGGGCAACAAGTAATCCGTCTTTATTTAATATAAGAGGAAATGCCATACAAGACTCAGGCAAATTTTTTACTATATCATCTCCGAGATATTTCCTATATACATCTCTTATTGGCATGCCGTCTAGTTCATACAGTTTTGCGCCATCAGCCTTCGTTACAAGCATCTCTTTTCCAATGGAAGCCCACTTTAAAATGTAATCACTGTTTACCAATAAGTGTTTTCCACTGAGTGTCGTGATAATACATCCATTATCAGTATATTCTTTTTCTGTAAAGACATAGGTCTCTTTAAAGTTTTTATCAGCTGCACGTCCACCGGCTATGACAATTTCTGGCTTAATGGTGCAAACGGACTTTAAAAAATTTTCTGCATCGCTTTTAAATCCGTCACTGAAAATAATCATCGCTTTTGTATCATCAAAGATCAAATCTTTTTCAATGACTTTGAGGTTCAATGTTTTGTCAAATTTATAGAGTTGAGATGTTATTTTTGAGCTTTCAAAGATACTAAATGAAATAACAATACTTTCTTCACCTATTTCACCATTGCATATCTCTCCATTCGTTGTAGTACCCATAATATGTGCAGCAGGGAGCTTTCTTTTTACTGTGTTGGCTACATCCATAAAATAATCAGGATTTACAATTCCGCTGAATATTTGCACAAAAAGGTTTTCTGCCTTTTCTATGGAATGGATTTGTATAAAGTCATCTAATGATTTCTCATCTTGATATAACATATTCAAACTTTTCATGTTTTCATTATAACTCTATAATAGATAAATAGTGCTTAAAGTGATTTTGTGTACACTTGCATTCATGATTCAACTAACAAATATTGCAAAGTCTTTTACATCACAAGAACTTTTTTCCAACCTCAGCCTTAAGCTCAATTCCGGCAACCGTCTCGGACTTGTCGGAAGAAACGGAAGCGGAAAATCGACACTTTTTAAAATCATCACCGGTGAAGAACATGCTGATGATGGGGAAGTCGCCATCCCTAAAAATTACCGTATCGGCACGCTCAAACAGCATTTAAGTTTTAGTGAAAAAACACTCAAAGAAGAAGCCGCCCTTGCACTGAGTGAAGAGATGCAGTATGACACATACCGGGTTGAGAAGATTCTTTTCGGGCTTGGTTTCAGTGCAGACGACCTTGAAAAAGACCCGCTCTCTTTTTCAGGCGGGTATCAAATACGCATCAATCTTGCAAAGCTGTTAGTGACCGAACCAAATCTCTTGCTGCTTGATGAGCCGACCAACTATCTTGATATTGTCTCGCTTCGATGGCTGCAGACATTTTTAAGAAATTTTGATGGAGAGGTCATTCTTATCACGCATGATAGAAACTTTATGGACGCTGTCTGTACACATGCAGCCGGGATAGTACGAAAGAACATAAAAATGGTCGAGGGCAATACGCATAAATTTTATGCCCAGCTTGCTGCAGATGATGAACTCCACCAAAAACAAAAACTCTCCCAAGACAGAAAAGTAAAAGAGTTAGAAGAGTTTATAGCCAAAAACAAAGCTCGCGCTTCTACTGCTGCACTTGCACAGTCAAAAGTAAAGCAGCTTGAGAAGATGGATAGGCTTGAAGACCTTGGCCAAGATGCCTCTCTTGCATTTAACTTCAACTATAAAGAGACACCTGCAAAAGTGCTTCTTGATGTCAAAAATGTCAGCTTTGGCTACGATCCGCAGGCACCTCTTTTTCAAAACATCTCATTTACTTTGGCAAAAGGAGAGACACTCGGTATCATCGGAAAGAACGGGAAAGGAAAGTCAACCCTTTTAAATGTCATAGCCGGTGAACTCAAACCAGACAGCGGAGAAGTAAACTTTAATGCGGCAACAGAGGCGGCACATTTTGGACAGACAAATATTGCGCATCTCAGTCCGGATAACACCATAATGGATGAGATATACAATGCCAATGCAAAACTCAGTGAAGCAAATGTTCGTAGTATCTGCGGAGCGATGATGTTCAGCGGCGAAAGAGCCGAAAAAAAGATCTCCCTGCTCTCAGGTGGTGAAAAAAGCCGTGTTATGCTTGGTCAGATCATCGCAAAAGATGTCAATCTGCTCCTTTTGGATGAACCGACCAACCACCTCGATATGCAAAGTATAGAAGCGCTCACAAATGCCATCAACAACTTCAAAGGCTCCAGTATCATCGTTACTCACTCCGAAGAACTGCTGCGTCGTGTTTGCGATCGGCTTATCATCTTTGCAAAAGAAGGGGCTGAGTATTTTGACGGGACCTATGATGACTTTTTGGAAAAAATCGGTTGGGATGATCAAGGTGAATCTGGCAAAGCCAGAGAGAAAGACCACCTGGGTGGTGAAGAAGAACAAAGGCAAAATACAAGAGAAGCACCTAAATCAAACCATAAAGAGAACAAAAAACTCCGCGCGGAACTAGTCCGTGAACGTAACAAGCTCGCTTCACCTCTGAAGAAAAAAGTCGACAACCTTGAAGAGAAGATCATGGAGCTTGAAAACGCACTCTCACTCAAACACGAAGAGTTGATAGAAGCTTCCAATGCTGGAGACAGTGCTACTTTGATGGAACTCTCAAAAACAGTTTCAGATATGGAAAATCAGGTCGAAGAGATGTTCGAAGAGCTAGAAGTGCAACAAACAGCGCTTGATGAGATCACTGATACGTATGAAGAAAAGATTCAAGCGCTTTAAAGTATCCAAACGCTGAATTTTTTATTTTTTATTTTACCGTTTTTGAGTTTTTTGTAGGCTTCATCAATCAGAGCATTCTCTATTGCAACATAACTTTGTCTGTCGTATATATCTATTTTTCCTATGCTTGAGCCTGGGAGTCCTGCATCACCTGTCAAAGCTCCAAGTATATCACCGGCTCTGATTTTATCTTTTTTCCCACCCTCGATGACAAGTGTCACGAACTGCGGTTTCATCTCAAAACCCTGCTCTTTTTTCAAAGTTGCGGCGTCTAAAAAGTTGCGGCTTGCATCTTCTTTATACTCTTCGACCTTCTCAGCTTCTCTGTCATTGTAGAGTGTAATGGCAATGCCTTCTGCCCCAGCTCGCCCCGTTCGTCCTATGCGGTGTATATATGTCTCCATTGTGTGCGGCAGGTCGTAATTGACTACCATACTCAACTCTTTTATATCAAGTCCGCGCGCTGCAACATCTGTTGCCACCAAAACAGGACAGGATTTGTTAGCAAACTGTACCAGCACGTCATTGCGCTCATACTGCTCCAAATCTCCATGAATAGCCAAAGCATCTATTTTATTTTGTACCAAAGCTTCTGCCAGTTCTTTGGCTTCTAGCTTGGTATTGGTAAATACGATAACATTTTCAGGTTTGTAGTTTGCAAGAATTTTTATGAGTGTGCCTACTTTATCATTCGTTTCATAAAATTCCTGAACAATTTTATTTTGCACTTCCTGCTCGGTCGTCTTTACATGTAACGCATTGTTTTGAATTCTTTGACTTATTTGTAAAATTTCGTCATCAAAAGTAGCCGAAAAAAGCAGTGTTTGACGCTCTTTAGGTACAAAAGCAAGCACAGATTCTATCTCTTCTATAAAGCCCATATCCAGCATTCTGTCTGCCTCATCAAACACCAATGTCTTGAGGTTTGACAACTCCAGACTCTCTTTATTGAGATGCTTTAAAATACGCCCGGGTGTGCCTACGATGATATGCGCCTGATGTGCAAGTGAGCCAAGCTGTTTGCCAAATGATTCTCCCCCTGTAAGCATCAGTATTTTAATATTATGCTGAAACCGTGCAAGACGGCGCAGCTCTTTTGCCACCTGGTCGGCAAGTTCACGCGTCGGACACAACACCAAAGACTGAACACGAAACTTTTTCACATCAAGGTGATGCAGCAGGCCTATACCAAAAGCGGCTGTTTTTCCACTGCCTGTCTTTGCCTGCGCGGTAACGTCACGTCCCTCAAGTATGGCAGGTAAAGATTCCGCCTGAACAGGTGTCATCTTTTTGTAGCCGAGAGAGTCAATGGTTTGGAGCATTTCTTTTGTAAGAGGGAGTTTTGAGAAGTTCATAAATTCATTTCTTTTTTGAAATTATAACATCTCTTAAGAAGCATTCTCCTGTGGATTTTCAAATTCGCCGACATGTTCTATGCCTTTCATTACAAGCTCCTTAACAGTGCCTTTTTCAAGATTGTGACTGCGTTCAAATGCTATCATACCATCTATATCAAAAGCTTCTGTTGCCCGTACAACCCTATATATTTCGCCAAAAAGACCTTTATCATCCAAAACAGCCTCTTTTACAGAGTCAGATACATGAATTCCCTCTAGTACCTCATTCATCTCCATACTAAAAAGCGTATCCATTAAAGACAAAACCCCTACCATATAGGCCTCACCGAGCATATTGCTCCCTGCTTTTGGTTCAACTTTCTTTAGAATCTCCTGCATTAAAAATGTTCGGTTAATTACCATCAACATCAAAGGAGAGTGTTTTTGCACTTTGGAAACTGATTTGGAATAGATCAAAAGCATCAACCATCTTCCCACAGGAATTCTTCCCATAAGTGTCAAGACATGATGTAGTGAAGATATTTTTTTTCTAAAGTGAAAGGCAGCTGAATTCATGAATTGCAACAGTTGTACTGAAATCTCTGGATTTTTTTCAAATTCGGATGTGATCTCGTCTATATTGACATCTTCCATCAAAAGGTTATAAAGCTTCATGACATTTAACTGAAACGGTTCACAACTTGCATTTTCCAATATCACAGGCTTGGCAAAGTAATACCCTTCAAAATAATCACAGCCTACACTTTTTGCCAGTTCATAGGTTTGTATATCTTCTATTTTTGTTGCGACTACTTTAATGTTGTTTGCATGTAACTCAGCTATCAAGTCGGCAATGTTGTAAGACTCAAGTACATCAAAATTAACTTTGACAAAAGACAGTTTCTCAAAGATAACTCTATATTTTTGCATAAATTCATCATTGAGCGCAGTGTCGTTAATGGCTAGCTCGTAACCATTTTTATGAAGTTCATCCGCTCTGTGAATAACTTTTTCATCAAGCTC
This sequence comes from Sulfurimonas sp., assembly GCA_024762705.1. Next base: position 2,480 of record JANTGW010000035.1, on the reverse strand, counting down.
TATCTCTGCAAAAAGAGAAAATATAAAAAAATCTTTTGGAATCGTAAAAACGATATCTTTAAGCAGGAACTTTTCATCTACTTTTATAAATGCTTTTTTATCTCCGAGCAGAGCTTTTGTTCCAAATTTGTTCATTATATTTGTTATGACAGAAGCGCTTGCAGCCATATTGCTTTGTACATTGCTTTGCATATGCGCATCTCTATATAGAATTTCATAATAGCATATCTCTTCGTTACTGTTTAAGATAGGTTGTCTTGCCAAATAAACACTGCCCATGTTATTTCCTGTATATTTTAACTGTACTTCAATTGTACCATAAACTAAAGTGCAACTCACTTAATCTGCCCAAATGTGTACATCATGATCGAAGCTGCCACACCGACGTTGAAACTTTTAATGTCTTCTTCCATCTCAATGCTTATAACTTCATCGCATTCATCCAAAACATTCTGCGCTATACCCTTACCCTCATGTCCCATGATAAGAACCCACTTACTGCTTACATGTAAAGAGGACAAAGGTGTAGCATCAGGGGTCACTTCTGCAGCGTAAACTCTGTAACCTTTCTCTTTTAAGGCATGAATAGTTTGTACAATATCATCATAAACATAACTCTTCAGTTTATGAGCATAACCCATGGAAACACGTAGAGCACGTCTGTTAAAAGGATGGGGAGAAGATTTTGGCAAGAAGTAAGTACCTACTCCCAAAGCAGCCATACTTCTTGCAATGGAACCGACATTTTCACTTGAAGTAATGTTGTCAAGCATTATAATTTTATCGCCTGCGCTCCCAAGTTCTATGTCATCGGGACGTATACCGTGTGCCATACAGTTATGATGTATTTTGTGCCCGACAATTTTGCCCATTTCTTCTTTACTTGTCAGGTACATTTTAGAAATGTTTTTCGCCTTTACCAACGGCATAAACTCATCATAATACTCTTGAGTCGCTAAGATGCTTTTTATCTGTATATCACTTTGCAGTAAAAGGTTCACTACTTTGGGGCTGTCAGCTATAAAACTTCTGTCACTTCTAAAAGCATTGTCTCGCAATTCTTTATATACCTGTAGTTCATCGGCATCAATATTATTAATTTTTGTAATCATTTCATAATTTTAGGATAAAATAACTTATGAACATACTTTTAATGGAAGATGACCCGGTCTTATCAGATATCTTGCTAGACTTTTTACGCGAAGAGTGGCATGTAGATTATGCCTATGATTCCAAAGAAGTGTATGCATGGCTGGACAAATCAAATTATGATTTATTTATCTTCGACATCAATGTAATGGGGAAAAACGGTGTAGAACTGCTCAAAGAGCTCAGAGATTTCAGCAACAACACTCCTACTATTTTTATAACGGCTTACAGAGATACTCAGCATCTCAAACATGCTTTTGACGCCGGTGCACATGACTACATCAAAAAACCTTTTGAGCTTGAAGAACTGTATGTACGCATACAAAGCATAAAAAAACTTTTTCATATACAAAGTGATGAGTCAATTGTCATAGAAGAAGACATTAGATTTTTTCCATTGACAAAAACATTACATGTAAACAATACACAAGTCTCTCTTACTGCTAAAGACACCTTGATATTGTCTTATTTTTTAAAAAACAGATCTCGCCTTATCAGCGCTGAAGAGCTAATGCAAAACATCTGGGATTTTGACTCCCTGCCGAGTGATGCCACTTTGCGCTCACACATAAGAACTCTCAGAGAAATCATAGGAAAAGAGAAAATCAAAACTATCCGTGGCGAAGGCTACATCTATGAATAAAATCACCAAAAAATCATTTTACTCTTTTCTTGCACTTTATCTTGTAAGCTCATTTATGTTTTTGTCTTTGGCTGCCTATTGGTTTTATACCTCGCAAGTCGCTATGGAGAAAAGTGCCAATTTTTACAAGATGAATCATATAGCCGACATTGTAAGCGCAAAGGTCATTCAGGCACATATGGAACATACAAAACTTCAGCTTGATGATTTTAGGCAAGAGGCTGTTGCCTTGTTTGATGCAGATAAACACCTGCTTTACGGAAGAACGATTCAGGATGTAGACTTTTCAAAAGACTTTTACATGAAAGATGATGTATTCACCTTGGTCACACAAAGAACAGCCGGACACTTGAATGTCCAATACATAGTCGTCCAAAGCAGTGAATGCATTAAAAATGTCCAGCTTATCAAAAATAAAATTGCCTATGCAGTTATAATCACCGCTTTTTTAATCATACTCATCGCCGTATTTTTATCATATATCTTTTTAAAACCTCTCAAAGACAAGATGCAGGAGATAGAAGACTTTGTCAAAGACACAACACATGAACTCAATACGCCCATCACTGCCATCATGATGAGTACTTCAAGACTCAAGGCCAAAAAAGATTATGATGAAAAAATAGTAAAAAATATATCTATCAGTACAAAACAGCTCTACGATATCTATGCATCATTAAGTTTTATG
>JANTGW010000034.1 GCA_024762705.1 Sulfurimonas sp. | reverse complement strand
AAGACTCTCTTATTTAAATAAAAAATATATTAGTATAAAGTTAATTACTGTCATTATAGTGAATGCACCCTTATAAAAGAGCAAGGGTGATTTTTCAATCAATGGGGCATTTTTTATAAAATAGGGTTTTACCTTTTGCGGATGTGTAAGCTCATACTTCATTTCAGAGTAGTGTGCATACCTTTGATCTTTGTCTAGAGCAATGGAACGCATTATGACACTGTCTAACCAATCAGGTATATTTAAATTGTAATAACTTGGTTTTTTGGCTTCTTTGAACGATGGGTTTTGAAAGGGCTCTATATCTCCATATGGATATTTGCCGGTCAAACTAAGATAAAGGGTAACACCTATGGAAAAAATTTCAGTTGTTTCACTGATAGATTCACCTTGAAATCTTTCAGGAGACAAGAAACTTGGAGTCCCGGCACGTGATTGCTGCGAAAATATTTCCGTTATATTGCCAAAGTCAATGATCTTATATTCTGTATAATTTTCATCAACTTTTTCTATCATTATATTGTCAGGTTTGATGTCCCCATGAACAAGGTCATATTTTAGTAAAAATTGTGACATATTTAAAAGGGTGTCAGCTAGTTTGACTGCATCATCAATCGTTACATGTGAATGCGATTTTAAATAGTTACTAAGGTCTTCCCCCTGAAATAACTGCATAACATAGTAGCGATAACTTCTATTTTTTGGAATGACGGCTTTTGGAAAAAAGTCTGCTTTTAAACGTTTGGCATTCCATGCTTCTTTGACGAAGAGATCAAGTACCGTTTTATCCTCCTTTGCTTCAAGTGGAGCAAATTTTACAACATACTGTTTTGTTTTTTTTGAGGCAAGCCATGTTCTTTCATTTTGTACCAAGGGCTTGACTAATGTATAACCATCTATGATCTGTCCGGTACTTAGAGTATCTGGAATATCGATCTGGAGTTGTCTAAGAACCTCTATTTCATCAGCATTGAGAATCTCTAAAACTACAGCAGTAGTATCATCTGGGAGATGATCATCTGTTTTTTGACTAGCATGTTTGACTAATGCTACAGCACCTTTTGTGATCTTGTTTTGTATCTCTTCTTCTTGCAGGACATTATATAAACCATCACTACAGAGAAGAATTTTGTCATTTTTTTGCAAAATATTCTCAAAGTAAAATGGTTCTACATCTTCACTGATTCCTATGGCCTGTGTGAGTACGTTTTCATAGCCTTTATCTTGCATAGCATGGTCAAAAGAGAGCTGTGTTATAAAATTATCACGTAGCAAATAGACTCTACTGTCTCCAACATTTGCACCATATAAACGATTTCCTTCAATGACAACTATAGTTAAAGTTGTAACGAGTTCACTTCGTTCATAATTGATTTGTGATTCTTTATAAAGAATGGAATTTATGGAGTTTATAAAAGTTTTTATGGATTTTTCTATTGACCATGTTTTAGGACGGATTTTAAAGTTGTTCATCAAATATGAAGTCACTCTTTTTGCAGCTGCGGCACCCTCTTGAGCACCGCCAACACCGTCGCATACTATTGCAATACTCAAATTACCGATAGTTTTGACATCATAAAAGTCATCTCCGGTAAGCTCTTTACGTTTTGCGAGTGTAAAACCGGAGGTTTTAATATTGCCTTTAATCATGATGAACCTTTTTTGATAAGTTTATTATATACAAAAAAAGGTATGGTTAATTTATTTTTTTTGTAAAAAAGATAAAAATACCGAGAGTAAGCACAAGAACACCGACTCCTAAAATTAAATACAGCGCATAGAGCATTTGATGATAATCGGCAATTGCAATTTTAAAAACAACCATTAGTGACTCAATGAGTAGTGCAATAATAATAGTAATGGAAAATTTTATTAAAACTTTGTATTCAGTATTTGCATTTTTAGTATAACTTTTAAAAACAACTTCTTGTTCCATTACTGTTTTGCCCAAGTCAAAGATGGCCAAGCCTAAAGTGAGTGCAATAATAGGTTTGAAAATAGATTCAATAGAAAAGTCAGTCTTTATAAACATGGACTCATACATATCATAAAGCGCATATCCGACCGCAAAAACAGCCAATATCATTAAAATGCCTGCAGCCAGTGTATAAAAAGATTTACTGACAAGATTGAATTGTTGATGTATTTCTACCAATCCGAGTCTTTGCAAAAGCTTTGACACATCAAAATCCAGAAAATAAATTTTGCCATTTTCTTTTTTTGCAACTGTAACACAGGTGTGACCGGTTGCAGAACTGACATAAGGCTGTGATACAGCAATGTTTTGCTCGTTAAAGTTCAGTTTGGAAATAAGATACTCTCTACTAGTTCCAACAAATGTTTGCGTCGTTTTATCTTTGTAAATGTTTGCTGATGTTTGTAAAAAACTTTTTTCATCGCATACGTATGCTAATTCCAATGAAGGAAAGATTGTAAATAATTTTGCAAAGAGTGATTTCTCTTTATCTTGTAAATTACCTGTGTTTTTTATTGTTTCAATTAAAAAAGTCTCTATTGCTGTTTCATTTGTAATATATGTTTGCATAAACTCTTGCATTTTAGTCTCCTTCTTTAGAGTTTCAAAGTTTTATGTACTCAAGAAGTTCAGAAAAAACTACTGCCCGTTTGCTGACATCATTGTCTAGCATTTTCAGGAGCAGGATTCGTATATTTTCATCTATACCCGGTACAAGCTTGCCTATATCTTCAAGTTTTTCTCGTGGATTCTCATTTGTAAATCTACTGTAAGCACTATATGGCTCCTGTTTTGAAAGGGAAAAATATATTTTTCTACCAAGCTCGAAAAGTTCAAATTCTTCTATATGACCTGTTTTTGTAATTTTGTTGATGTTTAAATCAATGTCAATATCTTTTGCTCGTAAATATGCCTGCAATTGCATATAAAACCCAATATAGGCATGAGAATAATCCCTTAAAACTCTGTCATGAAATTTTTCAAACGATTCATTTGATAGACGCAGTTTTTTGTATTCTAAAACTAGAGTTTCTACAAAATATTTGGAAAATCTTAGTGGAGCAGATTTTATGACCGTGTAGCCATTTTTACCTTCGCTTACAATCTTGCCGCCAATAGTAATATGAACACCGTCTTCTGTCTGTCCATCTACTTTTGCCTTGCAGCCTTCAAATCCGATATCTCCAATTTCATGAGTTCCGCAGCCTTTGACGCAGGCTGACCAGTACATTCTGATTCTTCCTGATTCAAGCGGAACTGTCGAACTTAAATATTCTGACATTTCAATAGCATCTTCTTTGTTCTCTATAACGCCAAAAGCACAATGTTTTGTCCCTGCACAGGCGATGAGGTTGTTAAAATAAGGGGTATTGACATTTTTGTATTTCGTAAAAAAAGAGTCCTTCAAGAGTGTAGTGGTATCTTGCACACCTAAAATATAGATATTCTGTTCTACATTGAATCTGATTTCGCCGTTTCCATGTACTTGAGCCAATTCGGCTACTTTGATAAGGTCACTACCGGCAAATATCCCAGAAGGTACAATAACTTGTATACCGAATGATCCGTCACGAAGCTGTACTTTTCCATGTTCTGAGTCTACCGGATCTATCTGTGTCATAGTCTCACCAGCTGTTGCAAAATCAATACCTGCAACTTCTCTGATTGCAGAAGCTATTTCAGGCATTCCGACAGCATCGATAAGAAAATGCAGTCTGTTTTTATTTCTGTTATCTCTGAAGCCGTATCTTCGGAAAATCTCAATAAGTGCTCCATAGGCTTTTAAAACTTCCTCGTCACTGGCTAAAAAGATGTCTGCATTTTTTGCAATCATACCGACTCTACCGCCAAGGTACATGTTATAACCGTATGTTCCGTCTTTTTGTGCAAGAACTAAGGAACAGTCATGACCGAAAATATTACATCTGTTTGAGAGTGAACCAGAGATACCTGTGTTGAATTTTCTTGGGAGCGTGGAGATCCAATCCGGATTTTTGAGAAATGTCTGCTCAATTTTTTTTAATAAAGTATATGATGGAAGTACATTATCTAAACCATCTTTGTCTAATGGGTCGGTAACTATATTTCGAAAATTATCCACCCCTGTCTGGTAAGAGCTTAATCCAACTTCTTCAAGAGAGTTTAATATATCCGGCATATCCTCTATGTTCAAATAGCGAAGTTCAATTTGTGCTCTTGTGGTAATGTCAATGTAGTCTTGACCAAACTTTTTTGAAATTTCGCCTATTTTTTTTGCTTGAGCAGCATTAAGATGACCTCCTGCAACCCTCACACGCATCATAAACTGTTTTGGTGTGAGCCCGTCCTTGTCAAAAATACCAAAACATTTAAGAAAGTATTTTTTATCTTCATCAGGGATAGAGTCATACCCTTCTTGAGCATATTTTGTTATCTGCTCAAACGCTTCCATAGGCTTTTTCAGGCTTTTTACTTTTTCAATTTTATTTTCTTTTTTACTTCTGGCTTCAAATGCTTTTTCTAATAATTCCATTATAGTTCTCCAAATTTTGGTAATTTTTCATGTAGTTGTACAACATCACCGATAACTATGAGTGCAGGTCTGAGTGCATCTTTGCACAGCAGTTCAAGATCTTCGAGTTTACCTGTTACTACACTTTGGTTTTTACGAGATGCATTGGAAATGACAGCCACATCCTTTTGCATATCTGCTCCGATATTTTGTGCGCACTTTTTAATCTCTTTTGCCCGAGATATTCCCATAAGCACAACTACTGTATGGTTGTTGTACTTCAGCATTGGAACCCATTCCAGGTTCACTCGGTTGCCGGCTAAATGAGCAGAGACTATGGACATATTTGTGGCGTATCCCCTTGCGGTCGGTGCTATCCCCGCAAGCGACGGTCCGGCGATTGCAGAAGAGATACCTGGAATAACCTCTACATGTATTCCTGCTTCAAGCATTGAAAGAGCTTCTTCACTTCCCCTGCCAAATACATAAGGGTCTCCGCTTTTAAGTCTTGCGACACTAAGCCCTTTATCCGCAAATTCTTGAAGTTGCGCATTTATTTCCTCTTGTTTAATAGAGTGGAAACCTTTTTGTTTACCTACAAAAATCTGCTCCGTAGCTGAGGGAATAATGTCTATGATTTCCTGTGCTATGAGATGGTCTAAAAAAACTACATCAACACTTTGAATAATTCTATATGCTTTCATGGTAAGTAATTCAACATCACCGGTTCCACAACCGATCAGATATACCTTACCTAACATTTTATTTGTTTCTTTCTTTGCCTCTTGGACATCTATGATTCCTTGATCTCTTTTTTCTTGTAGTCTGTTGTTTAAACTTTCCAGGTTTTTTGGCAAATCTCTTTTTATTTTATCTCTTAATGCCTTGGCCAAAGTAGGGCTTGCTCCTGATGAAGAGACGGCTACTTTAACTGAGCCGTACTCTATAAGCGCTGCAAAGAAAAAATCACAGGCTTCGGGAACATCAACGCAGTTATATAAAAAATCTGTTTTATGCTTGTGCTCGAGCAGTGTATTCATGAGCTCTTTTGAGCCTGTTGCATCTATGACGATTAAGTATGCTTCCATATCTTCTAGAGTAAATTCTTTTGTTATTTTTGTCGTGTTTATAGATTTGAACTCTTCTATATAATGCATAGATATGCAAGTGAAATCTATATTGTTTCTTTGCATAACTTCTGCTTTTTGAAGGGCAACATTACCCCCTCCGATTAGGAGAATTTTTGTATCTTTAAGTATGATTGGAAGAGTATTGTATTTCATGGGTATGATTATAGTAGCTTTACAATCATTTTGGTTGCCACAACTGATTATAATTTAACCAGTTGTGAAAAATAAGCTTGTACATAAATCAATCAAAGTAAAAATTAGTTTAATGAGAATTTATAATCTAAACCAACCCAGATTTTTTGTACATCAGTTGTATATCCGGCTACTGTACCTTTTGAATAATCAGCATATTTTAAAAGGCCTGTTAGGTTGTTGACACCAGGAATTTTATTTGTATATAGTGCATCAAACTCTGAACCCAGGTCATCTAAACCACCCATGTTCTTATCTGTTGTAAAATCATGATATACGGCTAGTAATTTTCCAAAACCTTTCGCTGTGTAACCTAAACGTACGTTGAAGTCTTTTAAACCACCTAACGGTCCGCTGTTACCAACAAAGAACTTATCTGCCCAGCCATTAAACTTGTGGTTTGTACCAAGAGCAGGATTAAAGTTCGTTTTCCCATCACTACCTGTAGAACCACTCAAAAATTCATAGTTCACACCGGCTAAGATACCAGATACATTTGCACCTAAATCCAAGTTGTAGTAAGAAGCATCAGCTTTAGCTTTCGGCCCGGCATGAATTCCCATACTTGCATCTTTTTGTACAGCATATTCAGCACGATAGCTTAGTTTTGCCATATCTAGTTTTGCTTTACCAGTCAATGCAATCCCATATGTATCGCCTAATCCTGCAATCATATAGTCATATGCTGTTACTTTCAGTTCCGGTATTACTTTATATGCAGCATGTAAAAGTACTGAGTTTGTATCTGTTGTTGTTGTTCCGCCTACACCTGCGGAACCATAAACCCATGCAGCCATTACAGAAAGATTTTTAATAGAGCTGTTTGTTACATATGCAGAGTCATATGAGCGCTCTAATTGTCTCCAGCCAACCGTACCGATGAATCTTTGGTTATCAAGGTTTATTTGACTACGACCTACATGTAATGTGGTATCGTTTGCTGTATAATCAATTGCAGCATTAGAAATCATCGCAGCTTGAGGGTCAACGACTTTCGAGTATGGTTTTGTACCATCTGTATACTGTCCACTGTTATCCCAGTTATATTCATGTGAACCCAAATTATTTACAGAAATACCACCAATAGTCGCTGTTAAACCATCAACACCTAATAGATCAGCAGTAACTGATAGTTTTGTTCTAACAGTATATGCATTTGCATCTGCTGTTGCTGCGCTTCCATCATCAACATTTTCATAACGAGGACGAATTTCGCCTTTTAGTTTCATATTGTCTAAGATGTTAATCCCGTCATTAGCACTTGCACTAACACTTAATCCGCCTATAACCAATGGCACTGCTGCCATTGAAAGTAGTAATTTTTTCATTTCTTTTCCTTATTGTTAAATGAGATTAGATATCTCTATAAAAAACAATGAATTATTCTTTGTAGAGATATAAGAGTTTACTCTAAAGTAAACTACTCATCTTCCTTTGCAAATTTTTCATATAAAAAGCTTAAGATAGCTTCACGACAACGTATGTACTCCGGGTCATGCTGTAATTCAACCCTGTTTCTTGGTCTGGAAAGATTGACTTCTAGAATTTCACCTATGGTGGCCTCTGGACCATTGGTCATCATTATGACTCTGTCACTGAGCAATACTGCTTCATCAATATCATGGGTAATGATAATGACCGTATTTTTTACTTTTTCCTGAATACGCATCAAATGTTCTTGCAGATTTGCACGAGTCAGACTGTCTAGAGCTCCAAAAGGTTCATCCATAAGTAAAACTTTTGGCTGGATGGAAAGTGCTCTGGCAATACCGACACGTTGTTTCATCCCGCCACTTATTTCATCTGGCAGTTTGTCCTTTGCGTGATCAAGATTAACCATGGAGACAAACTTTTCAACTCGCTCTCTGAGCTCAGCAGGAGAGAGTTCAGGCATGACTTTTTTTACAGCCATTTCTATATTTTGATAGACTGTTAACCACGGTAAAAGTGAGTGGTTTTGAAAAACAACGGCTCTATCAGGGCCTGGTCCTTTTACTTCTTTGTTTTCTAAAATAATGACACCACTGGTTTGTGCATCAAGACCAGAGATCATATTTAGCAGGGTAGATTTACCACAACCACTATGCCCGATAATGGAAATTATTTCATTTTTCTTAATTTCCAAATTGACATTTGTAACTGCTACATAAGGTTCTTTTCCAGGTATAGGAAAAACCTTTTCAACATTTTCTAAACTTAAAAACTTTTCTTTACTCATTACGCTCTACCTTTTTTCGTATAATCAAAATAGTCTGCAATTTTTCCCATTACAAAATCAAGCATGTATCCCACAAACCCTACGATTATAATTCCTATAATGATATTGTAATAGTTCAGGTTGTTGTATTCATCCCAAATCCAGAAACCGATTCCAATACCGCCCGTTAACATTTCAGCTGCAACGATAACTAACCACGCAATACCGAGAGAGAGTCTCATTCCCGTAAATATATAAGGAACAGCAACAGGTAAAATAATTTTAAATACCTTTTCCATTGGAGTAAATTGTAAAACTTTGGCTACATTCATATAGTCTTCATTAACGTTTTTTACTCCAAGTGACGTATTTATGATTATAGGCCAGATAGATGTAATGAAAATAGTTGATATTGCCGTCATGT
>JANTGW010000033.1 GCA_024762705.1 Sulfurimonas sp. | reverse complement strand
ATCACTTAATGAGAGTGCCAAGCATCAATGGAGTGTAGAAACAGAACTTCGTGATGCCATGCGTGCAAACAAAGAAAATAGAGAACTTGGTGCAAAGCCTTTTGTAATCATACTATGCACAGACAACACGGTGTGCACAGAAGAAACAGACCATCTTCTTTTACTTTTAAAACATTACTTTCATAATAACGTAACTACATTCATATCTGAAGATAAAAAAATAAAATACTACTTGGCATATAATGAACACATGAGTGACATAGGCATGCGCTATTTTTATAGGTTTTATAATAAAAAGTAATATATTTGACTTTTTTTGTTTTTTTCGCTAAAATAGTCTTAAGTTGAGTCTCCTTATATAAAGAGGCTTAATGAGAGGAGACTAAAATGAACTATTATGAAACAATACCAGAAAAAGAAAAAATTAAATGTATTTTATGCCAACACTATTGCCAAATGAAAGAAGGGCAAGTAGGTGTCTGTGGAGTCAATAAAAATGAAAATGGCGAGTTAAAAACTCTTGTTTATGGACATCCCAGTGCACTTAATGTAGACCCTGTGGAGAAAAAACCACTTTACCATCTACTGCCGGGGACAACTGCGCTTTCCTTTGGAACAGTCGGGTGTAATTTTAAATGCCCGTTTTGCCAAAACTGGCAAATTTCACAAGAACACACAGTTGATGAGAGTGTTTACATCTCACCTCAAAGAATGGTTGATTTAGCCATTGAAAACGGAGCTTCTTCCATTGCCTATACCTATAATGAGCCTACTATATTTTACCCTTATGCAAAGGACATAGGTGTCATAGCAAGACAAAAAGGACTAAAAAATATTTTTGTAACAAACGGGTTTGAAACTCCCGAAGTCGTCAAAGATATGGCCTCTTGGCTTGACGCTGCCAATGTGGACCTTAAAAGCTGGGATGATACTTATTACAAAAAAGTTTTAAAAGGCGGACTAGAAGCTGTAAAAGAGACTTTGCGCGGCATGGTCAAAGAAGGCATATGGGTAGAAGTCACCACCCTTTTGATAGAGGGAGAAAATGACAGTGACAAGGACCTAGAAGAAATGGCCTCATTTATAGCTAATGAACTCGGCGTACATGTACCATGGCATTTAAGCGCGTTTCATCCTGACTATAAAATGCAGGACCATGAATATACAAAACTGCAAACACTGCAACGTGCCAGTGACATAGCAAAAAAAGCTGGTCTGCTATATGTTTATATGGGTAATGTTCCTGTTCATGGCGATACATATTGTCCTGATTGTGGTACTTTACTGATAGACAGAACCGGTTATTCGGTTACAAAAAATTCACTCGTTGACGGACATTGTCCAAAATGCAACAGAGCTATAGAAGGAGTATGGAAATGAGTATAAGAAAAGATGCGGTTGCCGGACAATTTTATCCGGCAAGTCAAGAAGAGATAAAAAAAATGTTTGCGCATTACAACAAAATCATAGATGAATCTATAAAAGATGAAGCTGTGCTTGAGTTAAAACCAAGAGCTGTTATTGTACCTCATGCAGGGTATGTTTATTCAGCATTCACAGCAAATATTGCTTTTAGACTGCTTAAAAACTCGCATGCGAAGCGTGTGGTGGTCATAGGACCGAGTCATCGCGTTTATCTAAACGGTACCAGTGTTGCAGAGTATGACAACTATGAAACGCCGCTTGGAAACCTGTCTATAGATAAAAAACTTGCAGATGAGTTAATAGAAAAATTCGGGCTGCACTTTCAAGCAGATGCCCATTCGGAGCACTCTACGGAAGTACAGATGCCGTTTGTGAAAAACTACCTGCCAAATGCTTCTGTGGTAGAACTTGTTTACGGGAATGAAGACCCGGTAAATTTGGCCAAGGTCATTAACTATCTTTTAAAAGATGAAGATACTGTAGTAGTCATTAGTACAGATTTGAGCCATTATTATGATATAAATAAGGCAAAACAACTCGATACTATTTGTCTTGAAGCAGTAGCAACACTTAATCCGCAAGAACTCCATCAAGGCTGTGAAGCCTGTGGTAAAATAGGTGTAGAGGCAATGCTTATAGCAGCAAAAGAGAACGGACTTAAACCGACACTGCTTGATTATAGAACAAGCGCTGATGCAAGCGGAGATGATTCTCAGGTGGTCGGCTATATGAGTGCCGCATTTACTCAGTAGTCTTTTCTTCTAAGATAACCCATAAATGACTGTGCCAGTACCATGCATTACCTTTTGCATGGGCTGTACATGTATAATGGTTTCTTGGATACTCTAAAGGCAGATCTGATTGTATTTTCACTTTTGTATCACTTAGCCACTCCATAGTGATCTTTTTTCCATCAGCTGTAAAACACTGCATATTTTTAAGTGGTTTTTTGAGTTTTAAAGTTAACGAAGGAGGATTGTTGGATTTACTAACAAGCGTATCTTCATTTGAAATACTTTTTAAAGGTAAAGGCAGTGTATTTATTTTCAACTTAAACTGTTCCATCTTTCCAAAAGCTCCCGTCATTGGAAACCTTGTTAAAGCCATAAAATTACTTTCACTTGATATAGGAGCAGAATTTTGCGCTATACCAATATAGCCTAGTTCCTTTACTGTTTTCATCAGCTTCTTGTCATATTCACCAAAAGGATAAGCCAACATTTTTGGATGAGTACAGACATATTTTCCTAACTCTTTCTCTATCTTTTTTTCACATAACTCAAGTTCTTTTACAACATGCTTTTTATAGTTTTTCGGATCTTTTATACCATCTCTGACAAGATATTGATGCGAATAGGTATGATTGGCATATTCTGCGCCAAATCTTCCCATTTCACGCATCTCATCCCAGGTAAGATAAAATGGAGACTCATGTACAACAGGTACTGAATTTACAAATATAGTAAAGGGAAGTTTATGTTTTTTCAATAAAGGATAAGCATTTGTGTAGATACTCTTATATGCATCATCTATCGTAATACAAACCGTTTTATCTGGAAGTTCTTTATCATTTGACAAATATCGAACTACTTTTGAAAATGGCCAAATTGTGTAATTGTTACGCAATAAATACTCAATTTGCTGTGTAAAGAGCTTCATAGGTATACTGGTAGTTGAGTATTTATTCTCATCAAATCTATGATACTGTAGTACAACTGCATGCTTTTGCATACCAAGCAATCCGCTCTGCAAAAAAATCACTATAAATATATACAAAAACATTCTTTGAAACATGTTTCTATCCCTTTTTGCTATAATTATAACACTAATTTGAAGGTATAAACACAATGAACAATTCTACAAAAAAACTGCTCTATCTTATTTTAACTTTTATCACACTCATAGCGGGCTATGCTTATTTACGATATGCCTACAAAGTAACGGACTCAACACCGTTTACACAAGAGATCGTTCTTATAATACTTGGGACAATTGCAACGGTTTTCATTACGGCACTCTTACTTAATAAACAAACTGAGGTGGAAATTGAAAAAGAACAAAATATAAAATTTTTGGATCTTAAAGCGGCCACATATGAAAAACTTTTAGATCTTATGGAGAGTATGTCCGATGAAGCACTTTTAACAGATAAAGACATCACAAAACTACAATTTGTGACTCATAGACTTGCAATATTTGCCTCTCCCACTGTACTTCATGAATATAATAATTTTTTAAAAGTAGTTTCTGAACTTTCAAAAGATGGCACACTTAGCGATGATGACCATGCGCTTGCTGAAGCACTGGGGAAACTAACTGTACAGATAAGGTTTGATCTGCTTAATGAAAACCCTGTCCAAAAATCTTATTCGGCAGAGCAGATCAGAAGAATGATCAAAAAGAACTCTGATAGTTCTTCAAATATCAATATAGACTAATCACCCCAGTTAAGTTTTTCTTTCAATACATCAAAATAGTTAAACTCTTCTCTGTGAATGAGCTTAACTCTTTTTTCTGCCAGTTGAATATGTATGCTCTGCCCTATTTCAAGTTCAAGTTTATCTTGACCGTCAATTATCACAAGTGCTTTATCCTGCGGTGTTTTCATTTCTATGGAAAATTCTCCAGGAAGAACAACGGGTCTTTGTGTCAATGAGTGTGGACAAATAGGTGTAAGAGCAAAAACATTGGTCAAAGGGAAAAGTACAGGTCCTCCTGCTGAAAGATTATATGCCGTTGAGCCTGTCGGTGTTGAAACTATGACACCATCACCATAATAAGTATTGAAAGCTTTTGAATCCACCAATGTTTCTACATGTATCATATTTGACACAGACGGACGTGTTACTACAATATCATTAAAAGCATACAAGATTACTTCCTTGGAATTCTGTACAAATTGTGCTTCAAGTATGGAACGTTCGTCCAGCCTGTAGTTTCCTTTTGTCAGATTTGATACAAATTCATCAAGTTCGTCAAGATTTATATCTGCCAAAAAGCCCAAACTTCCTGCATAAATTCCAAACACAGGAATATCATACCTAAAAGAACGTCTCACAACAGAAATAAGCGTCCCATCTCCACCGAGTGTAACCAAAGCATCACAGTTTTGACAAAGTAAATCAAACTCCATACCCATCAGACCTATCATTCCTCCACTTATGCTTTCTATAGTGACATTAATGTCATATTTTTTAAAAATTTTCTCAAGCTTAAAATAGCTCTCTTTTAACTCGGGAGTAGACGGTCGTAAAATCACACCGATTTTTTTAATTATTTTTTTTTCCAACTTGGCTCTTTTATAGGAATATTTTGTCAATTATACTATATTTAGGTATAATCGCGAAAATTATTTATATAGGACTCTATATTTTGAGAACTCATTACTGTACAGATTTAAATGAAACAAATGTTGGAGAAGATGTCGTACTGACTGGTTGGGCAAATAACTATCGTGACCACGGTGGAATCATTTTCATAGATTTACGTGATAAAACAGGGCTTATTCAGCTTACATGTGACCCTGAAGATTCAAAAGAAGCACATGCCGTTGCAAATAATGTTCGTGATGAGTATGTTCTAATAGCCAAAGGAAAAGTCCGTCTTCGCGGTGAAGGATTAACAAATCCTCGTTTAAAAACAGGTGCTATTGAGATTGTTGTTACAGAACTTACTATTGAAAACAAATCTGCACCTGTTCCATTTGTCATAGGTGACAAAAATGTTGGTGAAGAAACTCGCTTAAAATACCGTTACTTAGAACTACGTGACCCTGACATGTTTGAGGTATTTCGTCTGCGTTCAAAAGCGGCGATCGCTGCTAGAAACATTCTTGATGAAAATGGATTTTTAGAAGTTGAAACGCCTATTCTTACAAAATCTACACCCGAAGGTGCGAGAGACTATCTTGTTCCTTCTCGTGTACATAATGGTGAATTTTATGCACTTCCGCAATCACCGCAGCTTTTCAAACAACTTTTGATGGTTGGTGGATTTGACAGATATTTTCAAATCGCAAAATGTTTCCGTGATGAAGACTTAAGAGCTGACCGTCAGCCTGAATTTACTCAAATAGATGTCGAGATGAGCTTTTGTAATCAAGAGGATGTCATCAAAGTAGCTGAAGACCTTCTTACAGCTATGTTTAGTGCTTGTGGTGTTGAAGTTAAACCTCCTTTTAACCGTATTACATACAAAGATGCTATGGAATGGTATGGTTCTGATAAACCAGACTTGAGATATGACCTTAAAATGGTAGACGTTATTGATATCTTTGAGAGATGTGACAATGAGATCTTTACGAACATTGCTAAAAAGCCGCATGTAAACCGTATTAAAGCGCTAAAAGTTCCTGGTGCAGATCTTATATTTTCAAAACGTGAAATGAAAGGTTTTGAAGATTTTGTACGTAAATTCGGTGCACATGGACTGGGATACTTCCAAATGAAAGAAGACGGTCTTAAAGGTCCGCTTACTAAATTTTTCTCAGAAGGTGATATAAAGCTTATCATCGAAAGAACTGAACTTGAAGTCGGAGATG
Organism: Sulfurimonas sp.; assembly: GCA_024762705.1. The sequence continues at coordinate 2,818 of JANTGW010000033.1, read as the reverse complement.
TTGTTTTCTTCGGTGCCGGAGAGAAAAAAGTCGTATGGGATTACATGGGAAGATTTAGAAACTTTATCGCAGAACATGAAAAAATGAATCTTATAGATGAAGATGCCTATGAATTTGTATGGGTAGTTGACTTTCCGATGTTTGAGATTGAAGATGGTCGCGTAAAAGCTCTCCACCATCCATTTACTATGCCAAAAGATACAGATAAGGATGATGTGGAAGAAATAGAATCTATTGCTTATGACATCGTTCTTAACGGTACGGAACTTGGTGGTGGATCTATTCGTATTCATAAAGAAGAGATTCAAGAAGAGGTATTTAAACTTCTTGGTATTGAAGAAGAAGAAGCCCAGGAAAAATTCGGCTTCCTTTTAGATGCTCTTAAATTTGGTGCACCTCCACATGGTGGTTTTGCACTTGGTTTTGACAGACTCATTATGCTTCTGACTAAAAAATCAAGTATCCGTGATGTTATTGCATTCCCTAAAACACAAAAAGCATCTTGTTTACTTACAAAAGCACCAAGTCCTGTTGACAATCAGCAACTTCGTGACCTGCATATTCGTCTTCGTGAGCAAGCAAAATAAATGTCTAAAACAAAGAAACTATTTTTAATTATCGGAGCACCTGGCTCCGGTAAGACGACAGATGCCGAACTTATTGCCGCGCATAATGAAAACATTACACACTACTCTACCGGAGATATGCTTCGTGCAGAAGTTGCAAGTGGCAGCGAACGTGGAAAAGAGATAAATAAGTACATATCTAAAGGTGAAATAGTTCCTATAAACATTGTTATAGAAACTATTATAAATGCCATCAAATCATCACCTACAGATATCATTGTCATCGATGGCTATCCACGCAGTATCGAACAGATGCTAGAACTTGACAAATATCTGCAAGAACATAAAGATATTGAGCTTGTCAGCGTCATTGAGGTCAGAGTCAGTGAAGAGACTGCTCGTGAAAGAGTCCTTGGACGTGCACGTGGTGCAGATGACAAGAATGAAGTTTTTAATAACCGTATGCGTGTATATACTGAACCTTTAGAAGAGATTAGAGATTTTTATACCAAAAAAGGAATATTAAAAGTCATTTCAGGCGAAGGTAGTATTGAAACAATCGTCTCTGAGATGGAAGCTTTCATTCGAACAAAAATCTAAAGGTTCTGCACTTGCAAAAATTCATACTAAAACTTTTTCCTGAGATCATGATAAAAGGATCATCTGCAAAACGTCAGATGGTCGGGCAGCTTTACAATAATCTTCTTACTATCTTACAACGCATAAACCCTGAAATAGAAGTAAAAAAATACTCAGACAAAATCGAGGTCTTTACCCCTAAAAGCGTTTTGCCTGAAGTAAGACAAAAACTTTTAGACACACCCGGAATTGAGCAGATACTTGAAGTCTTGCAGTTTAACGGCATGGATACTCTTGAGAAGATCAAAACGAAAGTTCGTGAACTTACAGCTGACTCACTTGAGGACAAAACCTTTGTCGTAAGAGTAAAACGCAGTGGAAAACATGATTTTAGTTCTATTGACATCGAAAAAACAGTAGGTGGTCATCTTTTAGCTAATTCAAAAGCAAAAAATGTTTCACTGAAAAACCCTGATGTAACTATTCAGATGGAGCTTATACAAGATCAGCTTAACTTCATTTCAACAAAATACAAAGGGCTTAGCGGTTTTCCTATCGGTACACAAGGTGACATTCTTTCACTTATGTCGGGTGGTTTTGATTCAACAGTAGCATCATACTTGACTATGAAAAGAGGAATAAAAACACATTTTATCTTCTTTAATCTCGGTGGTATGGCCCATGAAATAGGCGTAAAACAAGTTGCACTCTATCTTTGGAACAAGTTTGGATCTTCGCATAAAGTAAAATTCATCTCTGTTCCTTTTGATGATGTTATCGAAGAGATCTTTCGATCCACTCCGCCAACTTACATGGGTGTCACATTAAAACGCTTAATGCTCATTGCTTCAGAAAAAGTAGCAGATAGCATGGAAATAGATGCACTTGTCACTGGAGAGAGTGTAGCGCAGGTGTCAAGCCAGACACTCCGTAATCTTGCGCTCATTGACCAGGTGACAAACAAACTTATTCTGCGCCCTCTTGCTACCATGAACAAACCTGAAATCATATCTATAGCAAATGAAATAGGCACACGCCATTTTGCAGAAAACATGCCCGAATACTGTGGTGTCATCTCTCAAAATCCAATTACTCACGGTTCCTTCAAACGTATGGAAAAAGTGGCAGAAAAATTCAACTACGATGTTCTAGATAAAGCCATAGATGATGCTCAATATCTCAATATTGATGAAATTGTGGATGATGTAGCGAATCTGGCACCAATAAATGTTGTCAATGACCTCAGTACTGAAGAGTATGTAGTCATAGACATACGCCCTGAAGATGAATGCATAGAAGCTTCATGTGAAACGCTAAAGATTCCTTTTCACAAACTAAAAAAAGAGTTTGAAAAACTGCCACAAGATAAAAAGTACCTTTTTTACTGTGACAAGGGTATCATGAGCCAGTTGCATGCACAATATTTGAGAGATTCAAAAGGGTATAAAAATATTCAGGTATATCGCCCTCAATAACTACTATTAGTATTTTACATGTATAATAAAAAAGCTCTTACATGTAAAAGGATATTATATGAAGCTCTTTTCAATTATACTCGCTGCAGCACTTGGTCTACTCTATGGTCAATATAATTACGGTTTTATTTTCAGCTCTAATATCTGTTTGTTTGCAGGACTGACTCTTATTATGCCTACGCTCTTTAATGTCAAACT
>JANTGW010000032.1 GCA_024762705.1 Sulfurimonas sp. | reverse complement strand
CTACGCTGTAACCCAAAAATTCATACAATGGTCCCATCTCTTTTGCATCGCGAGAAGCCAGGTAATCATTTACTGTAACCAAATGAACACCCTTGCCTGTCATTGCATTGAGAGTAATGGCAAGTGTAGCTACAAGAGTTTTACCCTCACCCGTTTTCATTTCGGCTATTCTACCCTCATGCAAAGCCATACCACCGATGAGCTGTACGTCAAAATGACGCATATTAAGCACACGCTTGGATGCCTCTCTTGTTATAGCAAAAGAATCATACATTACATCATCAAGGCTTTTTTCACCACTTGTCACACTTTGTCTTAAGTTGTCAAAAGCTTCTTTAAGCTCATCATCACTCAAGACCTCATATTTACTTTCTAGATCATTAATCTTTTTAACTTTTTTAGTATACTTTTTTAATTCTCGGTCATTTGCAGTACCAAATACCTTACCCATGAATGCTTGTAGCATTTGCAACCTTATTATTGTTACTATATAATTTACTATATAGTAATCGCTGAAATTGTTCTAATTTTATCACATTAAATCTAATAAATAGTATAAATGGATAATTTGCTATAATTTCCAGACAAAGGATACAAATGAAAAGAACAATTATAGCTGCACTTTTAGTGACATCTGCTTATGCAAATTTAAATAATATCAATAGTTTTGAAGCAGATTTTTTACAAAATATAGTCGACGATAAAGGTGTTAAAATAACTTACTCAGGACATATAACAGCTTCAAAACCGCGTTATGCCTTATGGCAATATTTTAAGCCAATCAAAAAAAGCGTTTATATTTCACCCTATGAAATTGTTGTAGTTGAGCCTGAACTTGAACAGGTTATCATTAAACATCTCAATGAAAATTTTGACCTTTTTGAAATTATTCAAAATGCAAAAAAAATTGATGAAAACAGATATCTTGCAAGCTATAAGAATAAACAATATGTAATAAACACGAAAAATGGAAATATTGAATCTATTGAATATAAAGATGAGCTCGAAAATGATATAAAAATAGTATTTGACAATCAAAAAATAAATAAAGTAATTTTAAAAGAGAAATTTATACCAAATATTCCAGATGATTACGATATTGTAAGAGAGCAGTAAAATTAATAGTATGTGACAAAAAACGGGTCAGACCCGTTTTTGTCCTCTAGATTTAGTCGAGCTTATAGTCTTTAATTAGGTTGAAGTTCAGATATTTATAGATACTGTCTTCTTTACCGTGAATCTTATTAGTCAGGTCTAAGTACTCTTCTTTTGTTGGGATTTTTCCAAGAAGTGAACATACAGCTGCAAGCTCAGCAGAACCAAGATATACTTGAGCCTGTTTTCCAAGACGGTTATCGAAGTTACGAGTTGATGTTGAGAATACTGTAGCACCATCACGAACACGTGCCTGGTTACCCATACATAAAGAACAACCAGGAAGCTCAGTACGAGCACCTGCCGCACCAAATATAGCATAATAACCATCTTCAACAAGTTGTTTCTCATCCATCTTTGTCGGAGGACATACCCATAAACGAGTTGGTACTGAACCTTCACCTTTTAGGACTTCTCCAAGCGCACGGTAGTGACCGATATTTGTCATACATGAACCAACAAATACTTCATCAATATTGTGTGGACGTTTAGGATCAGCTAATACCTCAGAAAGAGTAGCAACATCATCTGGATCATTAGGACAAGCTACGATCGGTTCAGTGATTTCATTCAAATCAATCTCGATAACAGCTGCATATTCAGCATCTTCATCTGCTTCCATAAGTTCAGGTTTTTCCAACCACTCTTCCATTTTAACGATACGACGAGCTAAAGTACGGTGATCCTCATATCCTGCATCTATCATAGACTGAAGAAGAGTAATATTTGATTTTAAGTACTCAATTACAGGCTCTTTGTCCAACTGAACAGTACATGCCGCTGCAGAACGCTCTGCTGAAGCATCTGATAATTCAAATGCCTGCTCAGCTTTTAGTTTTGGAAGACCTTGAATCTCTAAGATACGACCAGCAAAAATGTTTTTCTTACCTTGTTTCTCAACAGTTAAGAGCCCTTCTTTAATAGCTTGGTGAGGAATGGCATTTACAAGGTCACGCAAAGTGATACCAGGCTGCATTTCACCTTTGAATTTTACAAGAACAGACTCAGGCATTGTTAAAGGCATAGAACCTGTAACAGCTGCGAACGCAACGATTCCAGAACCACCAGGAAATGAAAGACCTATTGGGAAACGCGTATGAGAATCCGCACCAGTACCAACAGTATCAGGAAGAACCATTCTGTTTAACCATGAGTGAATAATTCCGTCACCTGGACGAAGTGCAACACCTGAACGGTTAGCAATAAAGTCAGGAAGTGTATGGAACATTTTTACATCTGACGGTTTAGGATATGCAGAAGTGTGACAGAAAGTTTGAAGTACCAAGTCAGCGTTGAAACCAAGTGCTGCAAGTTCTTTGATCTCATCTCTTGTCATTGGACCTGTTGTATCTTGAGAACCAACTGTACTCATTTCAGGCTCACAATACATTCCAGGACGAACACCGTCTATTCCACAAGCTTTTCCAACCATTTTTTGTGCAAGAGTATATCCTTTGCCTGTATCTTCTGGTTGATCCGGAGTTAAGAAAACATCACTTTGACCTTTTCCTAAAACACCGCGTGCTTTATTTGTTAATCCACGACCAATGATTAACGGAATACGTCCACCTGCACGTACTTCATCAGTTATAGTATTTGGTTTTAGTGTAAATGTAGCGATACATTTACCATCTTTATGCACCTCACCTTTGTACGGGTAGATGTCAATTACATCACCTGTTTCCATTTGTGAAACATCAAGTTCGATTGGTAATGCGCCAGAATCTTCAGCAGTTGCAAAGAAAATCGGAGCGATAGTTCCACCAAGAACAACACCGCCTGTACGTTTGTTTGGAACACCCGGAATATCTTGACCCATGTGCCATTGCACTGAGTTGATTCCTGATTTACGACTTGAACCAGTACCAACAACATCACCAACGTATGCTACAGGATGCCCAAGCTCTTTCAATCTGTTGATAGTTCCTATAGGATCTTCCATTTTCGCAGCAAGCATAGAGTTTGCATGTAAAGGAATATCTGAACGCGTAAATGCTTCAGAAGCAGGAGATAAATCATCTGTATTTGTTTCACCAGGAACTTTAAATACAGTTACAGTCATTTTTTCAGGAAGCGCAGGTTTGCTTGTAAACCATTCAGCATCTGCCCAAGAAGTAAGAACGTGTGTCGCTGCTGTAACACCTTTTTTATGTAACTCTTCAACATCATTGAATGCATCATATACAAGCAAAGTATTTGAAAGTGCTTCAATAGCTGCTGCAACAACTTTTACATTTTTTGATGTTAAAGCATCAATTAGTGGTTTTACATTGTAGCCACCCAGCATTGTACCAAGCATTTGTACCGCTTTTTCAGGTGGAATTGCTGCCACATGATGGTCTTCAGCTGCCAACTCGTTTAAAAAAGCAGCTTTTACATATGCTGCATCATCTACACCCGGAGAAACACGATTCTCAAGTAGGTCAAGCATTTCTTCAACATACTCACCTGTTTTGATAAATTCAATAACCTCTACTGTTTGTTCAGCAGTAAGAGGTAATGGAGGTACACCAAGTGCCGCTCTTTCTTCTACATGTGCTTTATAGTCTTCTCTAAATCCCATAATATTTCCTGTTGTCAATTTAATTTGGAGATATTATAACCAAAAGAACAGCTATGATTTTCAAAGTGTTACGAATATAAACACTTTTAGTTCATAAAATTATCAAATTGTGTTAAAAGGTAACATTAAAGTCTGCGTTTTGCAATTTCAGAACAAATTATTTCTCTGTCTTTTCCTGCATAGTTATTTTTTAGCCATAAAAGATAGGCATCAGGCAGCTCATCATAAAGCATTCCTTTGTATTGTCCAAAACTGATTCTTGCATTGGTCTGTGTATTGTGAATTACTTCTTCGACAAAAGCCTCTACATGTAACGTGACGAGAAGTTTTGTAAACTCTTTGTACTCAAGTTTTTTTTGTATAACAAAGGTATAAGTCTGAAAATCAAAATATCCATTTCTTTGACGAACAAAGTCTTCTATTTGATGTATCTGCTCAAGACTCAGCTCTTCTAAATTCTTTACATGTACGCTAAAAGAATTTTTATATTTGGTAAAAACAAAATGAGGCTTGGGCATTATAAAATTTCTCTAACACCCTTCGCATTGGGAGACGAAAGTACACCTTCATGTTCCAGTTGCTCTATGACTCTCGCCGAACGGTTATAACCTATTTGAAGCTTCCTTTGCAGATAAGAAATAGATGTTTTTTTGTCATTTAGTACAACGCTTTTTGCTTCTTCGTATAAAGGATCGAGCTCTTCATAACTTTCACTTGCACCGGAACTTCCTTCTTCGCTTGTCTCTTCCACAAGAAAACTTTTGTCATAGTTTGGCTCTCTTTGCGCTTTTATGAAATCTACGATTTTTTCTATCTCTTCTTCTGTCGCCCATGGAGCGTGTAGACGTACCAATGCAGGCGCACCCGGAGGAGTAAAAAGCATATCACCACGGCCAAGCAGTGATTCTGCACCCATCTGGTCCAAAATAATCTTAGAATCTACCTTTTGCCCTACTCTATATGATATGCGAGACGGAAGGTTCGCTTTTATAAGCCCTGTTACAACATCAACAGAAGGTCTTTGTGTCGCAATTATCAAATGAATACCGCAGGCACGTGATTTTTGTGCAAGTCTTGCAATAGACAACTCAACATCTTTTCCGCTTGTCATCATCAAATCGGCAAGTTCATCAATAATAACGACGATATATGGAAAATGCTCACCGCCTTCACGTTTGACTTTTTCATTGTAGTTTTCAATATTTTTCGTACGACTCTCCGCCATCAACTCATATCGGCGCTCCATTTCATTCACCATATTGTTAAGTGAGACTATTGCCTGTTTCGGTTTTGTTATAACAGGCGTAAGCAGATGTGGAATATCATTATATATAGAAAATTCCAGCATTTTAGGATCAATCATCATCAATCTAAGTTGGTCTGGAGAATTTTTATATAACAGTGACAGTATCATGGCATTAATTCCGACACTTTTTCCACTTCCTGTCGTTCCTGCAATGAGCAGGTGCGGAAGCTTTTTCAAGTCTGTAACAAAAGGCTTGCCTACGATATCTTTTCCTAGTGCTATCGTAAGCGGTGATGCAGAATTTTTAAAAAGTTTGTCGTCAAGAAGTTCGCGAAGGTAAATCGTATCTACTGCCTCATTGGGAATCTCTATTCCCACCACATCTTTACCCGGAATCGGTGCCTGAATACGGATTGTCTCAGCTGAGAGTGCCATAGCCAAATCATCTTGCAGGTTAAGAATTTTACTCACTTTGACATTTGCGGCAGGTTTAAACTCAAATGTGGAAACCACAGGGCCTGCATAGGTACGTACAACATCGCCTTCTATTTTAAAATGTGCCAATTTCTCTATAAGGTACCTGATTTTTTCATCAATCTCTTTTTCATCGACATTATGTGTTGTTTTGTTTGGTTTTTGCAAAAAATCAATAGAAGGCAGTTTGAAATTTTTAGGTTTTTCTACTTTTCCTTTTTCAATATTTGCCAAAAGCTTTGTATTTTCTTCAAGTTCATCTACAATAACAGCTGTCTTGTGTTCTTTAACATCTGCTGCAATATCAAGTATAGTTTTTTTAGAGTTATTTTTTTCTTCATTTCTTAGATATGTAGGTTTGTCGATTTCCTCTTCAAGTTCTTTAACTTTTTCAACCTCTTCTACTTCCCTGATGGTTTGAGCTGTTATCTCACTTTTTTGCATATTTACACCAGTTTCTTCATCATCGGCTGAACTGACTTGAGAAGCAGGAGGTTTGGAAGTCACAGATGCTCTTTGAGGCTTTAAAAACGATGCTGTTACATGTAACAGTTCAGAACTGCTTTTATCAAAAAGGATCACCATGGCTACAGCCGTAATCATAAACCAAAATACCCAGAGTCCGAACACACCTATATATGGTGATAAAAAATCCACAAAATCAGCACCGAACTTTCCTCTTAACTCATCTGTTACAAGCAAAGCCTGAGCAATTAAAGAAGAACAAAGAAGTAAAAAAGAAGCAGCAGCGACTTCGACTTTTCTCAAGCCAAAAGATGTATCTTTATACATATAATACAAAGGTGCAAGTAAAACAAACAAATATACAAAAGAAATATATCCAAAATAAAGCTGATTGTATGAGGAAAAAGTAGCGCCGTAGCTACCCATTAAACCTGTTGAACCAAAAAGAGTCGAAAAACCCAAATAGATTAATACACCAAAAATAATAATAAACGCAGTATCTTTCAAATTAGAGAACCTTTATAATAAATGAATTGATTTTTTATAAAGAAAGTATAGCCAAAAACGTTCCATAAAAGAACTATAAATAGTTAACGAGACTCAATTGTGAGACTTTTCCTACTGTTGAAAGCATTGCCTGATAATTTAGAGTAAGTTGCTGAAGCTGCAAAGAGGCTTCTGCAATATCGGTATCTATTACAGATGAACGAAGCGTCATAGTACTGATCTCTAACAACTCCGATCTTTCCAAAGAACTTGTTAATGTATTTGACTGTGCACCGACCGTAGCATGGCTTTTTGAAACATGAGTTTGAAGTTTGTCAAGCATGGCTATCGCATTTTCTATACCCTGGTTACGAATAGTACCGCTTGAACTGTCTGGGTAAAGTTTATGGTCTTCTACTGCTGTTATCGCTTCATCAAGGTTTTTGAAAAAGTCAGTTTTTGGATCAACAACAGTCAAGGAGTTGTTTGCATTAAACGAAACTACAGATGAATCTGTCGTACTAAAGTCTCCACTTTTTATATCATACAAGGCAATACTTGCTTTCGTATCATACGAGTTTGCATCATCAAACTTTATTTTTCCGTCATATGTCAAAAAAGTATTTCCTGCTGCTTTTGAATCAGCTATAGCTTTATCATATGCTGCTTCAGTGTTTGCTGTCGGATATATTCCTGTTGTTGCCATATTTACAACATCCATAAGTTGCTGATATGTCATATCATCTGCATTTACAGCGGCACGCGGGCTACTTGTCATATCAAAGATATCATAAGTGTTACCACTGATGGTATCAGTAAAAGTAGAACCACCATTAGCTGTATTGCGTAAATCAATATCAATATCCATAGGTGTTCCACCTGTCGTAGTTCCTGTCAGTTTGAATGTAGTGCCATCAAGCGTATATGTCTTAGGTGTAGTAGAAGGAAGTATCTCTGTTTGCGTATCGGCAACATCGGAAATTTTAGTCGACGGTTGTGCAAAAGCATTCTTTTCGAGTTCTATATAAGGAAGACTGGAAGTATTATACGCCTTTAACACTTGCGGAACATTGGAAGTAAGTTCAGAACCGTCTTTGGCAAAACTGGTTCTGTCATACAATAAACCGTCAATGTTGGTAATGCTAGCAGTGGCTGATGCATAAGGTGATTTTATAAACTCTTTTACATGTAAATTGTTTGCAGGCGGAATTGTAGGGTTGATAATTTCGGTAAAGTTTGCTTCACCACTATCTAAATTACTAATTTGTCCTGGAGTAGCAGCATAAGCAACCGGGTCATTTATATCTGCCCTGTCGTCACCATCTGTTAAATCAAAGTCAACTGCACCAACCATATGAAAATCTAGTTTACTTGACCCCGAAAGTTTATCTTCAATAATAATTTGACCACTGCCATTCAATCCGACATTAACCACTTGTAAATTCGAAGTATTGCCGTATGCCTTACCTATTTCATTTAATAAATAATCAACTTTATCATCATCTTTCATATCTATTTGCTTGTTAAATGATGTTCCGTCACTTTTTACACCACGAATATAAAAATGATGTTTCAGTGTAACCGTGTCTATTACATTATCTGTATCACCCATTAATTCTCTAATAGTATTACTCTTTGTAATTACTCCGCCATTAATCAGATCATTATTAATTACATTTGTAGTAGTATTTCTACGTGTCAACTTGTCTTCACCCAAGAAAAGTTCAGCACCCGTCAAATTATATTTTTGAGTAGAATTAGAACCCAAAAAGGAATCCATTCCCGCATCGTTACCGTGATATACGCCTTTGTCGTCGATAGGACGGGTATTTACAGCTGAACCTGAAAACAAGAACTGCCCATTTATGGATGTATTAGCAAGATTTTTAAAATGTTTTTCCAATCCTCGTAATTCTCCTGCAATAGCATCCAGTGAATCATCATCATTTGTTCCGTTAGCAGCATTAACAAGAAGAGTACGCATTCTATTCATGGCAGTTGAAAACTCATTTAAAACAGTATCTGTCTGATTTGAAACCTTATAACCACTTTCTGTACTTTGCTTGATTTGTCCAATTGTAACAAGCTCATTATCCAGACGCATTGTTTCTGAAAAAGTTCGCACGTCATCTTTTGCATACTGTATTTTCAACCCTGAAGCAATCTGCTTATTTACATCAAAAAGTTCATTATTTATTTTTAAATTATTCGTACTATACAGGCTGTTGTAGTACATACTTGATGTTACACGCATAATATCTCTCCGCTTCAATCTAATTATTAATTTTATTGTTATTATAAAAAGTATAGCAATAAAAGTTCCATCTACTTATATAATCGGCCAAATATTATTTACTTTTAAGTAAATTGTCACTATCATTTCGACTTCAACAACTGATTTGCCAGAGTGATGGAACGGTATACATAGCGGATTCAAAATCCGCCGCCTCACGGCTTAGGGGTTCAAATCCCCTCTCTGGTACCACTTTTTACAGTTGTTAGTCCTCACAAGTGAGAGATTGTCATGTTATTTTTTAAAATAATTTTTCTACTCATCACTTCCACCTTTATTTTTGCTGCAAACAACATACAAAGTAATTATTACATAAAAAATGATTTCATTATGCTTTCAGACATTGTAAATGTGAATAA
>JANTGW010000031.1 GCA_024762705.1 Sulfurimonas sp. | reverse complement strand
CATTTGAATATGGTGCACAAGACAGGGATGCTTTTTTAGATATCCCATATATGAATTAAAAAGGTAAAAAGATATGATAACACCCTCTATATCCACATCACAACTCTATGAACAATTAGAAGTATTGCTAGGGAGTAATACACCAGTATTTATTCACGGAAGTCCAGGGATAGGAAAATCCTATATCGTTAATGAGATTGCAAAGAGCAATGATTATGAGATTGTCGATGTAAGGCTTTCACAACTCGATGCAGTTGACCTTCGAGGAATTCCAAGCATTCAAAACAATCAGACCATCTGGATGCCTCCGGTATTTTTACCCACAGATATGGATTCAAAGGGGATATTGTTCTTAGATGAACTCAACTCCGCACCACTCTCTGTCCAAGCTGCAATATATCAGCTTGTGCTTGATAGAAAAATAGGAGAATATTCACTTCCAAAAGAATGGCGAATCGTATGTGCGGGAAATAAGATAGATGACAAAGGGATCGTTTTCAAACTTCCAAGTCCGCTTATTAATAGAATGGTACACATTGTCCTTGAAGCACGCTATGATGATTTTAAGATATGGGCGATCAAAAACAACATCCACCCGTACATCGTCGGTTTTTTGGGTTTTCGCCCCGACTTGCTTGCCACGGAGGTGCCGAGTGCCAGTGAAACAAACCCTGCATTTTGTACTCCGCGTGCCTGGAATATTCTCTCAAACATTCTACAAAGTGCACAGAAAAAAGATGTTCACTCAATCGCTCCTGTCATCTACGGAAGTGTCGGTTACAGCAGCGGGATCGAATTTCTCTCTTTTGTAAAAGTATATAAAACGCTGCCTGATATCGATGCTATCCTTGAAGGTCAATCTTTGGATGTACCCGAGGAACCAAGTGCACTCTACGCACTTACTGCAGCTATCATAGAGCGGTATGCAAAACAAGAACAGGCAAATTATCTTTTTGCTTACAGTGAAAAACTTCCTGTAGAGTTTGCAGTGATGCTCATTAAGGATTTGATCGTTAAAGATGAAAGTATCGCAGAGCTTGAAGCGTTTGAAGGATGGCTGGAGAAATATGGCGAATATATCCTCTAGTGACGCACAGCAGATTTTTCAAAAGATAAGAATCGGATTTTTATTCCAGCATCCTTTTTTATCTGTCTTGGCACTCTCGATACCGACTACTTACGAGCAAAATCCACTCAGTGCTTTTATGACAAATGGCTCAAAGATAACGATTGACCTACAAAAACTGCAAAACTATACTCAAGAGGAGATAAAATACCTCTATGCCCACACCCTTTTGCACATTGTACTCAAACATCCCAGCCGTGCGAAACAAAGAGATATAAAGCTTTGGAATCAAGCCAGTGATGTCGTTGTTAATCTTATCTTACAAACATTTTCAGACATTGGCAGCATGCCAAATGATGAGATCCTTGACTACGAGATGCAAGACAGGTGTGTTGAAGAGGTTTATGAGATATTAGAGAAGAAAAAAGAGGAGAACTCCCAGGGAAATGATCCTGATGAGAAAGACTCCAAAACAAAGACTACTCCAAAAGAAGATGGAGACAAGGAGGCGTACGTCTATGACCCAAAAAAACGCGACATCGACCAGGTGCCAAACGAAAACTCCAATGCCAACGATATGGAAAAACTCGACAGTATCATCGTGCAGGCCCTTACCATCGCACAGAGAAACATCTCACAATATACAGGCATGGCGATAGAGGTTGACACACTGATAAAACCAAATATTGATCTGCATGATGTACTCAAAGAGTATCTTACCAGCTCCTTTTTTGAAAAACAGAGTACTTTTGCACGTCCAAACAGGCGTTATGTCGCACAAAACATCTATCTCCCCGGAACAAAAAAGAGTGATGAGATGATAGAGATATATATCGCACTTGACAGCAGTAGCTCTGTAACGATGGATGAATATAAAAAATTCTTAGGAATCATCAGTGAAGTATGCAACAGTTTTTATGAGTACAAAATTGTTATCTTACCTTTTGAGCGTGATGTACAGACTAAATACATTATGGAATTTGATTCACTCAATCCTATCACTGATGATGCACTTTTTATCCCAAAAAGCGATGGTGGAACCAACTTTGATGCAGTACTTTGTTATCTTAAAACGACAGATATTCGTTCCGATAAACTGCTAATGGTACTAAGTGATGGTGAGTTTGACATCTATGAGCATCTGGTATGCCAGACACTTTTTGTCATCAGTGAACAAAAAAATTTAAAAAAGTTTGAGAGTTATGGAAGAGTTATTCGATTTAGCCTATAAAGATGAAGTAGATTTACTCAGGGATGAACTAAACTTTGAAGCATTGGGAGATGAGAAATACACACGCCACCCAGATATGCAGGCTCGTCTTTATTGGGCTTTTTGCAGACCTTCTGGATCAAGTGAAGCACAACTAAGAGATCCTCACCCTCTTGTATCTATTATGGCATTTAATCATTCACGTCTTGGGGCACTCAAGCGCTTTAGTATTTTACATAAAGATGTTATCAAAGATGAAAAACTGCGCGTAAAAGTCATAAAAAGATCGCGCATGCTTTTTCGTGATCTTGTCGATCATGATTTTAAAGAGCTTAATGCTGTTCTCGATATTGTTCCCGTCTTTACAGATATGGCAGTCGATCAGCTTATAAATGGTAGAAAATGGAATGACATTGCAGCTGATGCTTTAGAGTCAACCAGGTTTTTAGAAAGAACTAAAGAGTTCTATGATGCAAAATTTTTCAAAGCTTTTGAAAATAAACTTGCAGATTTTGAAGAATTTGATGCGACAGAGCTTAAAGGGTTTCTTCAAGATATTATTAAAAAAAAAGGACAAATCGATAAATACATTTTAAAATTCTACCACACAAAAACACTTGAATGGGTAGAAGAGTCATCTTTGCATATTTTACAGAAAAAAAGTTTGCAAAAATTGGCAAAAGAGCTAGAGGTATAAACTATGATCTATAAACTCTATTGCCATCAGTGTAAAAAAGATTTCGATGTAAATGCTAAAGACTTTCTCATAATGCAAAAAGAAAAGAACAATCAAATTATCAACCAAAACCAAAAAAGTTTTGAGTATATAAATGGCTGTTTTCACAGAGATCTCAATCTAATCAAACAAAGGATAAAAAATGGATAATACTCTACAACAATGGATACAAGAGAATGATTATGATATGGACAATATCAATAAACAAGGAAAGTATGGAAACACAGCTCTAATGAAAGCAGCCAGAGAAGGTAATGCAGGATTTGTAAAAGAACTGCTTGAACTTGGTGCTGACGTTACATGTAAGAACATCGATGGCAACACTGCACTATGGCTTGGGTGTTTTGGAGAAAACCCAGAAGTTATCAAGCTTCTCATAGAAGCGGGCATAGAGATAGATACGAAAAATGACGGTGGTGTAACATCACTGATGTACGCAGCTTCTAGCGGAAAGTATGAGATGGTCAAAATGCTCTTGGATGCCGGTGCCGATGTCAAGATAGAAAACAGTGACGGGTTCACCACAATTGATCTTGCTGCCACACCGTCAATACTCAGAGCTTTGAGAAAAACTGTTTAAACTCTTTTATAAGATCAAGTCATCCCAATTGTCTGAGTCTTTTTGTAAGTTTACAAAAATTTTAATCAAGCAGTGGTTGCAAAACCTTTGTCTATCCATCCCCAATTGATGCCGCCATCAAGTTCATATACATTTTTATAACCAAGTTGCAGTCCAAGAAGCTCTCCAACCGATTTTGTCCTGTTGGCATGTGCACATACAAGTATTACCGGCTGTTCTTTATCTGTTACCACTTTTGTAAATTCTTCTAAAAACTTCTCCAGATCATATCTTCCAAATTCATCAAAAAATGTGATCTTGTGACTCTCCTCAATCACTCCAAACTCTTGCCATTCATCTTCTCTACGAATATCAACAATTGTATAGCCCTCATCTTTTTTTTGTTGAAACTCTTTTGTTGAAAGAGACTTAAATGCTCCAAAATCTAACATAAATATATCCTTTTTAGCTATCAATCTGCAAGAATTATACTAAGAAAGCATAAAACTTGCACTGTTTTACCTAAAAAGGATCCGAAAATGACTGTAGTATGTCCACACTGCAATAGTAGTGATAGTGTTGAAACAGAAGTTACAAAAAAAGAGGTTCTGTGTAACACTTGTTCAAAACCTCTAACAGATACAACACCCGTTACATGTAATGAAGAGTCGTTTAAACTGCATCTTAATGAAAATGATATAGCGATACTAGTTGATTTTTATTCTCCGGATTGCGCACCATGCAATGCGATGTCTCCAGACTATGAGGCAGCAGCTAAAAACTTTGCACTTGAAGTAAGATTCTTAAAAATAGATACGACACAAACCCCTGAGATAGCCCTTCGATACGGTGTCAATGAATTGCCAACTATGATCGCTTTTAAAAACGGTGTAGAACTTAACCGTTTTACAAGTGCCTTGCCGAAAGCTCAGTTAGAGATGTGGGCAGAGAGTTTGATCCAGATGGACTATCGCTAAGGATCGTTCATGAAAAAACAGAACTCACACCCAAAAATCATATTACTTAAAGGTAACGGACCAATAACCGTCAACAGTGAAATGATGGAGCTGTTCACCATCACACTTGCTCATGGTATGGTTGGTCTTCCTCTTAAATCACTCCATGCAGAAAATGTATATATTCTAAGTAACCTTGAAAAGTTTTGGGAAATACATAAAACCATCAAAGAAAAACCGTGCTGTTTCATTTACAGTTATGAAACACTGGAAGGTGATGATCTTGGGCTAATTCATTCACAAAACATAAAATATATATAAGGATTTTAATGACAATTGATGTTAATTTACAGCAGCTTAACGAAGAATTTTTAGAGGATATCGATGAGATCATGGAAGATACTATGGTTCAGCTTTTTGTTGTTCATCCGATGAATCAAGAAGAGATTGCAGGTGTGCAGCAGAGTGCAGCACTTTACAACAGTATCTATTACACTGTGCCATACAAACTGCGCGATTTCGCATCAGAAAAATGTCTTGGGTTTACATTACAATCCGATGACACTATTGACAGTATGTCCCTGCAGAAAAAAGTTTTCTTTATTGAAGAAAAAGAGCTGACAACTCAATTGCAGATACAACTGCAAAATAATTCTACAGAAGGAATTATTCTTCATCCAACACATGAGCATCCGGAACTTGAAAATTTTTTTCTTTGTTTTACCCCAACAACACTTGAGTATTTTGACAATCAAATCATTGCCACTCTTTCAATGGACAAACTTGTGCTTGGAAGTGATTATCCAGTATACGGTTTTGAAACACTCAATGACACTGCCAAAAAAATCTCCGATATTATGTTCAGGCCCGAACAGAGTATTATTGCAAGGGCAACCAAATCAACGCTTGAGCTTTTTAAACTGCGTTAAGTGATAAGATATAATGATATACAAGCACCATATGCAGGCATTAAATCCTAAACAAAAATTGTGTAAACATTTGCATATTCCTGTTTGGCAGTATATCGATAGTACTTGTACATAAATTGCACACTATAGAAAAATAAATCAAAGGATAATCATGATAGTACACATTGCAATGTTTAAATTCACATACGGGTTTGAAAAGATGGCAAATATGCTCAAAGCAAAAAATATGTTTGAACAGTTGCCAAAAAAATATGAATATATTCAAAAATTGGAAGTTGGATTTGATTTTAGCCATGATGCAAGTGCATATGACCTTTGTCTCAATGCAATATTTCTCAATAAAGACAATCTTATATGGTTTAAAGCAGAGCCTGAAACCATAGAGGTAATGCAATTTCTCAAAGAGGTAAGTGAAACATTTTGTGTCGTTGATTATGAGATGGATGAGGAATAATTCTCTATTTCTGCTTTTTTAAGAACATAGCAAGTTGTGAGTCTATGTTGATGACATGGCGTTTAAACTTGTCAAATGCATACTCATTAACATAGGACAGTCCAAAGGCTTTCATCTTTTTTGATTTTTCATAAAAGTATTCCATCTCACCAAGTAAGTTTTCATGTTCATCTTTATGCTCAGCATATCCATAAAATTCATGTTTTTGCATAAGATTTTCTTCATATTTAAAATGCTCTTTTGTATGCTCTATCATCTGCTCAAACAATTGCAAAAAACTTGCTTTGTCAGCATGTTGTAATTTTTCAAGAATTTCCAAAAACTCGCTGTGATTTTTATCCATACTTTCAAATCCGAGTGAAAGTGTGCTGTCAAGCTGCATATCATACCTTTTAGAATCTAAATTGCATACTTTATTCTAAAAAGAGAGCTTATGACACCAAATGCAGCGAAAAGATCACTTAAACATCTAACAGAGCGAAAAATACCAATCTTTTTGTGGGGACCTCCCGGCATTGGTAAATCTTCCATCGTAGCCCAAATAGCAAAAGAGCGTGATATCGGTTTTATAGATCTTCGTCTTTCATTGCTTGATCCAACCGATCTTCGAGGGATTCCCTTTTTTAAAAGTGATACCGAAGAGGCCATCTGGGCAAAAGCATCCTTTTTGCCTGATGGATCGCAAAAAGAGGGAATCCTCTTTTTGGATGAACTTAACACTGCTGCACCAATGGTTCAGGCTTCTGCCTATCAGCTTATACTTGATAGAAAGATTGGTGAATACACTCTGCCTGAAGGCTGGGCGATCGTTGCAGCTGGAAACAGAGAAAGTGATCAAGGGGTTGTCTTTCGTATGGCTGCACCGCTTGCGAATCGTTTCGTACATATCGATATGGAAGCCAATGTGGATGATTGGCGAAATTGGGCAGTTCAAAGTGGTATAGACTCCAGCATTACAGGTTTTATAAGCCATAGACCCGATGCACTTTTCACATTCAATACGGGTGAGGAGAACCGCTCTTTTGCGACACCGAGAACCTGGGCATATGTTAATGAGATCATAGCATCCAATCCAGATGACGACCTGCTGTTGTCACTTATCAGCGGAACCATAGGTGAGGAGCTCGCTGCTGCCTATCTTGGCTTTAGAACAGTTGCAGGCAAACTGCCCGATATCGATGCCATTTTAGACGGTTCTTGTCTTGATATACCAGATGAGCCGGCAACTTTGCATATATTGGCCTCATCACTTTCCATGCGCATCAATCAAACTACGAGTTCAAAAAAACTTGATAACCTCCTTGCTTATACGCTAAAACTTTCACCTGAATTTGCAGTGATGATCGTCGAAGATCTGCGTGGAAGAGAAATAGAGCTTGACCATATCCAGACATGGCCTATGTGGATGAAAAACTTCAATCATCTTTTACGCCCATGAGTGCTGAAACTTTCCTGCAAAAAGCCAAGGCTCATTTAAGTGTCAATCATCCCTATTTCGGAATGCTCGCGTCAAGACTCAAGCATGAACAAAAAGATGATATCCGCTACTATGCCAGTAACGGTGTACGCTTTTTGTACAATCCTGAGTTCATCGTTACATGTAAGCTTGATGAACTTGAGTTTATTCTGACTAACTGTGTTATGCATCATATCTTTGCACACCAGCAACGCAGACTAAACAGACGGGGATATCTGTGGCAGTTGGCAACTGATTTTGCGATCAACAACATACTGCATGAAAGCGGGCTCAACATTCCAAAAGGAGCAAACTTCAACATTGAGTACAAAAAGATGTATGCTGAAGAGATCTATACACTGTTAAAAGAGGAGTATCTTGGCGGTGCAGATGCCTACGATGAACAAAATATAGAAGATGAAGAGCAAGAGGCGTTCAATAACCTGCAAAATATTGATGCAGAGCTTGGATCCGAAGATGAATCAAATTGGCAATATGCTGCTTCGATCGCCGGTGAGGTCGCAAAGAAAAAGAGTGCTATGCCCTCAGGTTTTGAACGCATAGGCAAAAAGATACAAACAAATAATGTTGACTGGAGATTTGAACTCTATAATGCCATCAATCGCCATATGCGAAACAATTACGCTTTTATGCCACCGAACAAAAAACATATCTGGCGTGGTATTGCTCTGCCTTCACTTGCAAGTGACACTTTGAGTCTCTGTGTTGCTATCGACTCTTCTGGTTCTATAGATGAAGCACTACTTGGAATATTTATGAGTGAGTTTAAAAATATTATGAAAAGTTTTCCTGCCATCAAGATAGAGCTTATCATTGCAGATGCAAGAGTCCATGCCCACTATACGTTTGCCGGTGGTGAGAAACTTGATTTTCCCATCAAAGGCGGCGGGGGAACAGATTATCGACCCACTTTTGAGTATATCGAAGCAAATCTTCCCATGACCACGATGCTGCTGTATTTTACAGACGGGGATGGATGGTTCCCAAAGATTCCCCCACACTATGAAGTGCTTTGGGCACTCTCAAGAGAGGCTAAGATACCTTTTGGACGACCTTTGCATATATTAAAAAACTAAACAACTTTCCAACTGCCAATATCATCTGGTACGCCCAAATCTGTAGGGTCAAGTGGATCGCCCATCTCAGGGTGCGGGATATTGACAGAGGTGTCATAGGCAAGCGTCTCTACAGCATCAACTAATGATTCATATTGATCTAAAACAATATCCTCAATACAACTAAAATAAGCCCCATTGTTGTCTCTACATAAATAAAATGTTCCAACAGCTGTAGGAAAATAAAAAAGCTTATACATACATCTCCATTAAACTTTCATAAGCACTTTGCAGCTGACAAAATGCTTCATGGCTTCCGCCTCTGTCTGGATGTATCTCTTTTGCTCTCTTCTTGTAAGCAGATTTTATCTGTTTTAGAGTTATTTCACCTTTTATCGTCAAGCCTAATATTTTTCTCAAGTCTTCTTGCGGTTTATATCTCTTTCGCTCATTAAATCTTCTTGCTTCTTTTGCAAACTCTTTTTGATGTTGTAGCATTCGCATGAAAATCTCTTGACGTATCTCTTTAGCTTTTTTTCGCCAAAGATTTTGTGACATGACACGACATGCTGCGAACTTGATCTCACCTTCTTGTAAAAGAGTTTCAAAACAAAACGGTCCAACCATATCGTATGGAACATCCAAATAAGCAACTTTTCTTCCATCTTGCTGTGCAATTGAGCCTATTTGGACAAGATCGTGTATGCCAAGCTTATCATTGTAGATCACCCACTGAAGATGGAGGCATTCATCTGTTTCATTATCCATAGAGTTTTACCTTTAAAATCTTTTCACTTTTCTCCAGTATCCTCTGC
>JANTGW010000030.1 GCA_024762705.1 Sulfurimonas sp. | reverse complement strand
GTAGTTCCTCCACCAATATCGACAACAAGGTTACCTTGAGGCTCACGAATATCGACACCGGCACCGATAGCTGCAGCCATAGGCTCTTCTATAAGAAAGACTTCACGTGCTCCGGCACTTAATGCCGATTCACGAACGGCTTTTCGCTCAACCTGAGTAAGTCCGTAAGGCACACAGATAATAATACGCGGAGATATTAAAGAGCTTCTTCCATGTGCTTTTTCAATAAACTTACGTATCATCTTTTCTGTCATATCAAAATCAGCTATGACACCGTCACGCATAGGACGAATTGCCTTGATGTTTCCGGGAGTTTTCCCTACCATCTCTTTTGCTTCATGTCCAACTGCCAAAACACGCTGCTGACCGTATTTTTCAGTTTTTACAGCGACAACGGAAGGTTCATTTATAATGATTCCACGGCCTTTAGCTATTACGATTGTATTTGCGGTTCCCAAATCGATTGAGAGGTCATTTGAAAAAAGTCCAACTATTTTATTAAATATCATTTCTTATGCCTTATGCTGTTTTTTGTGTTGTTTTTTTAATGTAAACAGGTTTTTCACCATTTTCAATCACTTCTTTTGTTATCATCACTTCATAACCACTGTATTCAGGAAGTTCGTACATGATATCTATCATACTCTCTTCTAAAATAGCGCGAAGTCCGCGTGCTCCCGTTTTACGTTTAATTGCTTTTTGTGCAATGGCGCGTAAGGCATCTTCTTCAAAATTAAGTTCCACATCATCAATTGCAAAAAGTTTTTTATACTGTTTGACAAGTGAGTTTTTAGGTTCTGTAAGTATGCGAACCATGTCATCTTCTGTGATTTCATTGAGTGAAGCGATGATAGGAAGACGTCCAACAAGTTCCGGAATGAGTCCATAATGTACCAAGTCATCTGGCTCAACCATGTCAAATGTCGGTTTTGTTTCATCTTTAGTCTTTTTATCATGTCCGAAGCCGAGAACATTTTCACCTTGTTTGCGCTTGAGTATCTCTTCTAAGCCGTCAAAAGCCCCACCACAGATAAATAAAATATTTGTCGTGTCAATTGCTGTGAATTCTTGATTTGGATGTTTTCTTCCACCTTTTGGCGGAATATTTACAGAAGAACCTTCTATGATTTTCAGTAGGGCTTGTTGTACACCTTCACCCGATACATCACGGGTAATAGAGCGGTTTTCACTCATACGGGATACTTTGTCGATTTCATCAAGAAAGATGATACCTTTTTGCGCACGTTCTACATCGCCATCAGCTGCCTGAATGAGTTTTGTTAAAATGTTTTCAACATCCTCACCCACATAACCGGCTTCAGTAAGGCTTGTCGCATCGGCAATGGCAATTGGAACATTCAATATTCTCGCAATTGTCTGAGCCATCAATGTCTTACCACTACCTGTCGGTCCTATAAGCAAAATATTTGACTTGGCGATTTCAGTATCATCTTCTGCTGCATCGTGCATTTTAAATATACGTTTGTAGTGGTTGTAAACTGCAACGCTTAAAAGTTTTCTTGCTCGTTCTTGACCGATGATGTACTCACCTAAAAACGCATCAAGCTCTTTTGGTGTCATAAGTTTATGAACAGCGTCAACAAGTTCTGTATTTTCTTGCTTGGCAAGCTCTTTTTCATCTCCGAACATGATCTTATAAGCAGATACAACACAGTTTTTACAAATGTAAACACCGTTTCCTGCTATTAAAGGGTTTTGTTCGCTTTCGCTAGCGTCACAAAAACTACAATGTCTGTGTATCATATTTTTTTCCTTTCAAACGGGATTCCGCGTTTTGTTTTTATGACAAAGTTACATAAGTCATGAACATAATGGTTTGTTGAGTTTTCAAGCAGTTCACTTGCAGTATCTTTGAGTGGCTTTCCAGATTCAAATAGTTCTCTGTATGCCGATTTTAGCGCATTGATGTCTTCACGGTCTAGGTGTCTTCTCAGTCCTGTAAGGTTAAGTCCACGTAGTGAAGCACGGTTCCCTTCGGCCATACAAAATGGAGGAACATCCTGTGCAAGGGCAGATGCACCGCCAACCATAGCATAGTCTCCAACATGTACAAACTGATGAATAGGTGTCATACCGCCTATGACAACATGGTCGCCCAGTTCAACGTGTCCTGCGAGTGTCGCAGCATTTGCTAAAATACAGCGGTTGCCGATAATGACATCATGGCCCAGATGGACATAACCCATAAAGAGATTATGGTTTCCGATGATAGTCTTGCTTCCACCACCTTTTGTACCTGGGTTAAAAAGGGTGAATTCTCTGATAGTGTTGTTATCGCCGATAATAAGTTCAACTTCTTCTCCATTGAACTTTAAGTCCTGAGGAATAGAACCGATTACTGCATGAGAAAAAATTTTGTTGTTTTTACCTATGGTTGTTTTTCCATAAATACAACTGTTGGCCGCTATTGTCGTACCGTCACCGATTTTTGCTTCACTTGAGATAAAGCAAAAAGGCCCGATTTCAACATCTGTACCAATGACTGCACCGTCTTCAATGACGGCTAATTGAGATATTTTAGACAATGATTAACCTTTATTTGTCTACTATCATGGCTTTTAGTTCGGCTTCACTGACTAATTTATCGTCAACATAAGCTTCACCTTTAAGCATCCAGATAGTGCCTTTTTGTTTGATGACTGAGATTCTGTACTCCAATCTGTCTCCAGGTTTAACAGGGGTTCTGAACTTTGCTTTATCTATACTCATAAAATAGACCACTTTGTCTGCTATTTCTTCTTCGCTTAATTCGCCCATACTTAAAAATGATAAAACACCGCCGGCTTGTGCCATACCTTCTAAAATCATAACACCAGGATAAATCGGATGACCCGGAAAATGTCCTTGAAAAACAGGCTCTGAAATAGAAATGTTTTTGTAAGCTATGATTGATTCACCTTTTGTAATATCAGTAACTCTGTCAACTAATAAAAAAGGATAACGGTGAGGGAGTATTTTTTGTATTTGTGTAACATCCATAAGCATTCATCTAAACCTTATAACAATAATTTTTTGATATTTTATCTAATTTATTGTTAAGAAAAGATAACAAGTTTCTCTTTTGTATCCTCATATGTTTTGGCGTCAAGGTGGATATTGAGCTTAGAATCCGGTATTTCTTCTACTACAATTATAAGAGTTAGGTCATAGTCAGCACCCGATATTTTGGCTCTTAATGCTTGTTCTTTGTCAAAGTTTAAGGGATTGTAAATAAGTTCCTTTATAGATGTGTAGTTTGATTGACTGAGTTCATTATAGGTCGCGAGTGTAATGAATTTGATCTCTTCACGGTTGAAATAATGAATACCGTCATATGTAAATTCTATACGCCCTTGTGCTTTTTTTCTTGGAAGTGTTGAGTAGCTTAAGGCATAGGCTTCAAGTACATTTTTTTTGCCGCTGATGAGTTTAAAGTTGAACTGTCTGTAATTGAGAAACTTTTGTTTGATTATTTTATACTCTTTGCCTGCATCTTCGAGTTCATTTCTTTGTGTGTACATTGCAAGACGCTCTTCAATGGATGCCGGCAGAGTCTGTCCTGAAATCGGTGAGAACATCTCATCCATGAGTTTATTCTGTTGGTCCCGTTGCATGGTAAGTCCGAAAATACAACCGCAATAATCTTGTCTGTAGAGTTGTTCTTCTTTTGTGACACGGCTTTGGTCTTGTGTGCCGCCTCCGCTTCTGTAGTCAACGGCTATGAATTCGACTCCATGAGAAGCATGAAATTCATCACCTACGCGTTTGAGCTGCTCTTGTGATTTTAGAGGGCTTACAAGCAGGGTTGTTGTGATCTTTTTTTCACCGAGTTCGAGCGCTTTTTTTGCGCTGGTCGTAAAACGTTTGTCAAAACATACCTCACAGCGTGCGCCCTTTTCCGGTTCTTTTTCCAAACCCCGAACAGCTTCAAGCCAATTCTCATAGTCATATTCACCTTCAATAAGGTCTATACCGAGTTTGTTACAACTGCGCTGTACATCAAGCAGACGCAGTTGGTATTCGGAGTAGGGGTGGATATTCGGATCGTAAAAAAAACCGGTCAGTTTTTCTTCTGGAAAATCTTTTTGCAGTTTTTCCAGAAAGAAGTGTGAATCGACACTACAGCAGATATGTACTAAAATGGGGTGTTCCTAGTCTCTTTTTTCGTGTATTTCTATAGTTTTGATCTCATCATGACCTTCGATTGAGTCAAGTACTTTAAAACTTTCACTGTCATTTTCTTCAATACCGCCAAAAACAGTGTGAACACCGTCTAAGTGTGGACATGGAACAAAACAGATAAAGAATTGGCTTCCACCTGTGTTTGGTCCGGCATGGGCCATAGAAAGTGTTCCTTTTACATGTTTGTGTGTGTTTTTGTCAGTTTCGCACGCAATAGCCCAATCAGGTCCGCCTGTACCTGTACCTTGTGGACAACCGCCCTGTGCCATAAAGCCTGGAATAACACGGTGAAAGTTAAGATTGTCATAAAATCCTGTTTGTGCCAAATGTGCAAAGTTTGCAACTGTGTTTGGTGTTTCTTCAGGATAAAGTTTTACCCAGATGTCACCTTTGTTTGTTACGATTTTTGCATATTGTAGTTTTGCGAGTTCATCTTCGCTAAGATTATATTGTTTTAATTCTTTTGTTCTTCCAAACATCTTTTTCACCTCATTGGATTAATTTTTCGTAATTATAGTTTATTTTTCTAAATATGAGTTGTGTTTTTAAAACTATATCAAAGCTAAATTAAAATCTTTAATGTATAATTCCGTCTTTAAATTTTCAAAGGAAGATAATAGTGAAGAAGAAAGTACTTTTAAGTCTTGTCCTTTTGTTGAACTATAGCAGTGTTTTTGCAGCCCAAAGTATTGCCGAAATGTTTAGTGAAGGGAAAGCATCAGGTCAGATAAGAATGTTCTATCTCGATAGAAAATTTCAAGGTACGCAAGGTGTACGTACGCATAGAAACTCCACAGCGCTTGGTGGGCATTTAAAGTATGAAAGTGACCAATTCAATAATTTTGGTTTTGCAGCGGCCTTTTATACGACAAATGCGATTCGTGTATTTGACAGATCTGTTTTAGATCCTTCTTTGCTGGGTACGAATCAGAAAAGTTACTCTGTGCTAGGTGAAGCGTATCTGACATATGATTTTGAAGATCTTGGTTCCAATACGAAAGTGAAACTGGGCTATCAAAGATTTGATACACCGATGATAGGCAGTGATGATGGTAGAATGGTGCCAAATACTTTTGAAGCTTATAAACTGGTAAACAAAGATATCAAAAATCTTACATTGCAAATAGCACAAATAACCCGTGTCGCTTATGGAACATATAGTAATTTATTTCTCAACGGCGGCATAGTTTCAACAACATCAGGGTATTCATCTCTTCCATTTGAAACTGGTAAATATTACAATATAGGAACATTGACAACTGGTAAGAAGACATCAGGAATAACGAATTTGCTTTTAAAATATAAAACGAAAAACTTCTTTGCTACTCTTTCAAATGATTATACATGGGATCTTTATAATACGCTTTATCTTGAAAGCGGTGTAAATTGGCAGTGTCTGCTTAATGATGAAATACACCCTTTTGTAAAAATACAGTATATCAAACAAAACAGTGTAGGTAAAAAGTATATGCGCTACAGTGCAATGGGTGGAGATGGCGTGATCGATTCGAGTTATATTGCGTTAAAAACAGGTGCAAACTATAAAGGACTGAGTGCTGATGTATCTTATTCTCATATCGGCAGCAATAGTGCAACAGATGATGTTTATAAAAATGCGATCAATACACAGTTTGGAGGTATGCCTGCTTATACAGTTGATATGGTGGTTCGACATCAGTTTTTAGCAGGAACGGATGCTTGGAAATACACTTTGAAATATGACTTTAAAAGAGACGGATTGAATCTTAATGCACTTGTTTATTACGGTACATATGATATGGATGAATATAGCGGATATGGTTTGGCTAGAATAACCACTGAAGCGGGGTATGATGTAAAATACTACCCTAAAAGTATGAAAGGTTTAGAGTTAAGAGCACGCGCGAACTTTCCAAGAAAATTTGCTCAAGACGCTACCGGTGATAAAGGGTGGAATGAATACAGATTCATTATCAACTATAATTTTTAAATCAAGGAAAATTTGATTTATTCTTTGTTATAATCCATGTAATAAGAGCAAAAAAAGACGAAATACTTTAAGGAATATGAATGTCAGAAATAGAAAAAAAACCAATTTTTAAACCAAACAGAGAGTTTGCAAAAACTGCAAGAATTAAAAATATGTGTGAATATCATGATTTGCAAAATGAGGCGATAGAGGACTATGAAGGTTTTTGGGACAGGTTTGCCAAAGAAAAACTGAGCTGGAGAGAGCCTTACACAAAAGTTTTGGATGAATCGAATTTTCCTTTTGTAAAATGGTTTGAAGGTGGAAAGCTGAATGTTTCCGAGCAGTGTATTGACAGACATTTAGATACGCGTAAAAACAAAGCGGCGATCATTTTTGAAGGTGACCGCGGAGACAAGCAGATCATTACATACCTTGAACTTTACTATAATGTAAACCGTTTTGCAAATTTACTCAAAAAAGAGTTTGGTGTCAAAAAAGGTGATAGAGTTGTCATTTATATGCCGATGATTCCTGAAGCTGCTTATGCAATGCTTGCCTGTGCGAGAATCGGTGCTATTCATTCTATAGTATTTGGTGGTTTTTCTGCTGAGGCACTTAAAGACCGTATAGAAGATGCTGATGCAAAAGTAGTGATAACGGCTGATGGTGCTTTTAGAAAGAACAAGCCA
Organism: Sulfurimonas sp.; assembly: GCA_024762705.1. Next base: position 2,491 of record JANTGW010000030.1, on the reverse strand, counting down.
TACATGTTGAAGCCGGTTGTGGATGAAGCACTTGCAGAAGGTAGTCCGGTAGAGAAAGTCTTGGTCGTTGAGAGAAATGATGAAGATATTAGATGGATCGAAGGGCGAGATTATTCTTATAATGAGCTCATAAAAATGCAAGACGTTACATGTGAGCCGGAAGTCATGGACAGTGAAGATCCACTCTTTTTACTGTATACATCAGGCTCAACAGGAAAACCAAAAGGTGTGCAACACAACCAGGCTGGTTACATTCTTTGGGCACAAATGACTATGGAGTGGGTGTTTGATGTTAAAGAAAATGACACTTACTGGTGTACAGCGGACATCGGCTGGATAACGGGACACACTTACATAGTGTACGGACCGCTTGCAATGGGTGCAACTACTGTAATGTTTGAAGGTGTTCCGACATATCCTGATGCAGGGCGCCCATGGAAAATGGTTGAAGAGTATAAGATCAATCAGTTCTATACTGCTCCGACTGCCATCCGTGTGTTACATAAAATGGGTGAAGATGAACCGGCGAAGTATGACCTTTCAAGCCTTAAAGTTCTAGGAACTGTCGGTGAGCCGATCGATCCTCCTGCATGGAAGTGGTATTATGAAGAAGTGGGTGGAGGCAAATGTGCCATCGTAGATACTTACTGGCAGACTGAAACAGGAGGGCATATCGTTTCGCCACTTCCTGGTGCGACACCTATTAAGCCTGCATGTGCCACTTTACCAGTTCCTGGAATAATGGCAGAGATTTTAGACCCTGCAACTGGTGAGAAGGTTGGAGTAGGTGAGAGTGGTTATATGTGTGTAACACGTCCTTGGCCTTCAATGATCCGCGGTGTGTGGGGTGATGAAGAGAGATTCGTGAAATCTTATTTTGGTGATGTAGAAAAAGATGGAAAACCTGTCTATTTTACAGGTGACGGTGCTGTTTATGATGAAGACGGTTACATCACTATTACGGGACGTACTGATGATGTCATCAACGTAAGCGGACACAGAATGGGAACTGCCGAGATCGAAGCGGCCATTAAGAAACATCCAAACGTTGCAGAGGTTGCTGTTGTCGGTAAACCGCATGAGATAAAAGGTGAGGGTATTTTTGCTTACATCGTATTAAAAGATGACGAAGGTGTGGCCGATGAGGTTGAAGAAGCAAAGATCATTAACAATATCGTTAAAAAAGAGATAGGTAACATTGCTGTTTGTGATGACATCGTTTTTGCACCTGGTCTTCCTAAAACCAGAAGTGGAAAGATCATGCGCCGTATTTTACGTTCTATTGCAAAAGGTGAGCCGATTACTCAAGATATTTCAACACTTGAAGATCCTTCTGTGGTTGAAAAAATCGAAGCAATGGTAAGATAAAGAGTGATTATGGAATTATGTGTTGCCCTTGACTTACCGACCAAAGAAGAAAATTTAGCATTAATAGAGAAAATAAAAGATTACGATGTCTGGCTCAAAGTCGGACTTCGTACCTACATTCGTGATGGTGAAGCATTTTTAAAAGCCATCAAACAAATAAATCCCGATTTTAAAATATTTTTAGACCTTAAACTTTATGATATCCCAAATACAATGGCAGATGCCGCAGAGTCCATAATGGGACTAGGTGTTGATATGTTCAATGTACATGCAAGTGCAGGAAAGCGTGCAATGAGTACAGTGATGCAAAGACTGCAAAAGTATGAGAAGCGCCCCATAGTCTTAGCAGTTACAGCGTTGACTTCATTTAGCGAAGATGAATTTCGCGAAGTTTATGAAACTGACATTGCTACAAAAGCAAATCAATTTGCTAAAGATGCCATGGAAAGCGGACTTGATGGTGTCGTCTGTTCAGCATATGAAAGTAAGGCAATCAAAGAGCTTACATGTAAAGAATTTATGACACTTACACCGGGTATACGTCCTTTTGGTGAAGACGCGGGTGACCAAAAAAGAGTTGCCGATGTAGCTTATGCAAAGGAAGCACTTGTGGACTTCATAGTAGTTGGACGTCCTATTTATCAGGCTGAGAATCCTGCTGAAGTCGTTGCAAAAATAATAGGGCAACTTTAAGCTAAGTATTATTAAATTATTACTATAATCACGTTCTCAAAAAGGACGAGTGGGTGAGTGGCTGAAACCACATCCCTGCTAAGGATGCGTATGGGTAACTGTACCGAGAGTTCGAATCTCTCCTCGTCCACCACCAAAATTGATTTTTCTAAAGAATAGCCTCCTATATTAATGTTGTAATAGTATAATGTCTTTTTATTTAACTAAAGGACTCATTCAAGCGTTTTATAATTTCTACATTTGGATATTTAGCAATTTTTTTCATGTTCACAAGTATAATTTATGTAGCAGCTCCCAAATTGCTTGACTACAACTTTTTGTTTAGTGCTTCAGTTATTACATCACTTATTTTGGGTGTATATCATGCAAAATACAAAAAACGCTCTGATATTGATGCAGCTATAGCGGCAGATGTAGAACATGTAGAAGA
>JANTGW010000029.1 GCA_024762705.1 Sulfurimonas sp. | reverse complement strand
GTTGTGCAGTACTTTTATAGCAGTAATTTCAGAGCGGACCTTTTGACACTCTTTTATTTGCACCATACAGACTTCTAAAATATCTTATTGACTAAAAGTTGTGCAGAAACTCTGCCGTTAAATTCATTTTTGGCTACAGTATAGCTACATGTAATTTTTTTGTCAGTGGGCATTTGAAAAACATTTCTAAAAGCAATGAGCTCAATCGTTTTTCTTTGGTGGGCATGCTGTCTGACTTCTATGCGAGAATGGGACTTGTCGGCACCCATCAGTTTTATGCTGACAACTTCCGCATCTTTTATCAAAAAAGTAGGGCGGAGATTTGCTTCTCCGTATGGCTCAAACTGTTCGAGTAGAGTAAGCAGTTCAGTATCAATGTCTTCGCTTGCAAGGATACCGCTGATTTGTTCTTTTGGTAAAAAATCATCTTCAGGAATCTTGTGGGCACTTGCATTTACGGCCTGCTTAAAGACTTCTATATCCTTTACATGTAAGCCAAGACCAGCAGCCATTTTATGACCGCCAAACTTAGTTAACAAGTGTTCATTTTCTTTTATAAGTTCATATATATTTACATCACCGATACTTCTAGCGCTTCCTTTGGCTTCATCATCTTTGATACTAAGTACTATAGCGGGACGTCCAAATTTATCAACTATGCGTGAGGCAACAATCCCAACTACTCCTTCATGCCAGCCTTTACCTGCGACAACTATGATTTTGTCGTTTGCATTGACCTGCTTAAAAGCTTCTTGGGTCGCTTGAGCTTCTGTAGCTTTTCGCAGATCATTGAGCTGTCCCAGCAGTTCAAATTGTTTATAGGCAGTATGAGTATCGGGTGCAGTATAAAACTCAAGAGCAATGGATGCATCTTCCAACCGTCCGGCAGAATTTATACGCGGAGCGATATTAAAGGCGATATCTTCACTTGAGATTTTTGATTTATTTAAAAAGTCCCGTATGACAATACTAGAAGGCCTATTTGAATGCATAATCATTTTGAGCCCCTCTTTTACAAGTGTTCTGTTTATATTCACAAGAGGCATCACATCGGCAATAACGGCTATTGCCAAAATATCTAAAAACTGTTTCATATCTATGCAAAGCTCTAGTTCTTTTTTAACAAGTCCAAGAAGAAGCCAAGCTACTTCAGCACCGCATATCTCTTTAAAAGGATAGTTACATGTAACAAGCTTTGGATTAACAATCAGATAAGCATCAGGAAGTGTATTAGAGGGTGTATGATGGTCCGTTATAATAAGGTCAATACCTCTTTGTTTGCAAACTTCAGCAGCCTCAATAGCTGTTATACCATTATCAACAGTTATAACAAGATCGGCATCTACTCTTTTTAACACATTAGGGCTAACACCGTAACCGTCTGTAAAACGATTGGGAATGATAGCTTCCAAAGGGTAAGGAATCTGTCGAAAAAAATCTACCATTATGGCTGTTGAACTGACGCCGTCAACATCATAATCACCTACTAAAGTGATACGTTCTTTATTGCGTATGGCCTCTGCGATTCTTTCTGCAGCTTTTGAAGCATTTGTAAGAAGTTTTGGATTAGGAATCTGTGAAAGTTTTTTTTCTTCACTTTCAAACCTTTGTGAAAGAAGTTCAAAAAGGTCTGATTTGTTGAGGTGGGGTATATTATTCAGCATGCATACTGGCATTGACAAACGCTAGTATTGAAGGATTTGGCGTCTGTAGACGTGATGTAAACTCAGGATGAAACTGTACACCTAAAAACCATGGATGCCCTTGAATTTCTACAGTTTCTATCAGTCCGTTTGATTCACCGGTTACTATCATTCCGGCTTCTTCAAGCTGTTGTCTGTATGCCGGATTGGCTTCATAACGGTGACGGTGTCTTTCATAAATTGTTTTTTGGCCGTTATAAGCTTTACGCAAAAGTGAGCCCTCTTTTGTATCACAAGGGTATTCGCCGAGACGGAGCGTACCACCCATCGGAGAATGGTGCGTTCTTAACTGCATACCACCGCTTTGGTCTAAAAAGTTGTCTATAAGGTATATCATTGGATGAGGGGTATTTTCATCGAACTCTATCGAATTCGCGCCTTCAAGACCAAGTACATTTCTTGCATATTCAACAAGTGTCAACTGCATTCCAAGGCAGATACCCAGATATGGTATTTTATTGACACGGGCATATTCAATAGCTTTGATTTTACCTTCAACACCGCGATTACCGAAACCGCCTGCTACTAAAATACCGTCACAGTCACTTAGCAATGTCTGTGCATCTCTTTCTTCTATCTCTTCAGAATCAACCCAGCAAATTTCAACTCTTGCGTCTAAGTGGGCTCCGGCATGTATGAGAGCTTCTGTGAGTGATTTGTAAGATTCTTTAAGTGCAAGATATTTACCGACAAAACCGATAACCACTTTGCCTTTTGGCTGTACGATTTTTTTGACAAGTGAATCCCACTCCTGCATATCAGGTTCGATTTCACCAAGCTCAAGTTCTTTTGCTATGGGTTTTAAAATATTTTGTCTTAAAAACGACATTGGCACATCATATATACTGGCAGCGTCAAGTGCTTCGATGACACTGTCTGAAGCAACATCACAGCCCATTGCAAGTTTTTTCTTGAATGTTTTTGGCAGAGCATTTTCGCTTCTTGCAATAATCATCTGTGGCGTAATCCCAATACGGCGAAGCTCCTGAACAGAGTGCTGCGTTGGTTTTGACTTCATCTCACCGGCAGCTTTAATGTAGGGAATGAGCGTTACATGTACAAAGAAAGTACCTGAAACTTCCTCATCATGTTTCATTTGGCGAATAGCCTCCATAAAAGGAAGGCCTTCAATGTCACCAACAGTACCGCCAAGCTCTACAACAAGAATGTCATGCCCTTCTCCGGCAGCTTTTATACGCTTGACGATTTCACCGACAATATGCGGAACGACCTGGATAGTCTGTCCAAGATACCCACCGGCACGTTCACGTTCGATAACGCTTGAGTAAACCTGACCCGTTGTAAAATTTGATGTCTTTAAAAAAGATTTATCTAAAAACCGTTCATAGTTTCCAATATCAAGATCGGTCTCTGCACCGTCTTTAGTGACAAATACTTCGCCATGCTCAAGCGGACTCATCGTTCCGGGGTCGACATTGATATATGGATCGATTTTGAGCATACCAACATTTTTGCCGGCATGTTTAAGCAAAGTACCAATACTGGCGGCTGTAATCCCTTTTCCAAGAGAGCTTAAAACCCCACCCGTTACAAAAATGAATTTAGTCATTAAAAATCTCCATATATTTATAATTATAAGCGCGATTATAGTATATAATGTCTTATTAAATTATGAAAGCAGGTTTATGCAAAATATTTTACTTTATATCATTATCGCTCTTGGTCTTTCCATTGTTATAAACATTTTTTTGAAAAAAATAGGGATTTCACAGATTATAGGGTATATTATTACCGGTACGATTATTGCCTACGGTTTTGACCTGCATGATGCAAGCCATTCGCATGAGTTGGAAATGGCAGGAGAGTTCGGCATCGTCTTTTTGATGTTTACAATAGGTCTGGAAATTTCTTTGGCAAGAATGGGGTCTATGAAAAAAGAGATATTTGTCAACGGATTTTTACAGGTCGGATTGACGACAGTTGTTGCTTTTTTGTTGGCACATTATGTTTTTGGTCTAGGTGCAAAATCTGCTATTATAATAGCGCTTGCCTTTTCACTCTCATCAACGGCAATCGTGCTGACATACTTAAAAAGCTCTAAAGAGATATATAGTCCTTATGGTCAAAATGCAACGGGAATTCTGATTTTTCAAGATATAGCGGTTATCCCTATTTTAATTCTTATAAGCTTTTTGACCAATGAAGGAGCAGAGCAGGATATTGCAAAGATTTTATGGTATACGCTTTTAAGTGTTGCCGTTGTCATAACCGTTATGTTCACAATCGGCAAAAAAGTGGTTGCCTGGCTGTTACATTTTTCTGCTTCATCTGAACTCGATGAGCTCTTTATGGGTTCTGTACTCTTTATTGTTATGGCATCTTCATTGTTTGCATACTACATGGGTTTTACGTACTCCTTGGGTGCATTTGTAGCGGGAATGATCATAGCTGAGACCAAGTATCATCACAAAGTAGAGTCGGATATAGCACCTTTTAAAGATATTTTATTGGGTACTTTCTTTGTTGTCGTAGGAATGAAAATAGATATTTCTTTGTTTGTCGAATATACCGGGCTTATTATAGGGATCTTTATACTTATTTTTACCATAAAGTCGTTACTTATGTTTTTGTTTCTGCGTTTAAGCAGTACAAATGCAACATCGCTAAAAACTGCTCTGTTCCTTTCTCAGGTCGGTGAATTTTCATTTGTTATTTTCGCATTGGCTGAATCAGGACATATTATAGATGGTAAGCTTGCTTCTTTATTGGTGCTTATAGTAATATTTTCAATGATTGTTACCCCGTTTTTCGTACCATATATTAATGCAATAACTGAAAAGCTGATTAAAGAAAAGGACATAGTTACAGATATGTCTGCACTTAAGGGAAGAAGAAACCATGTCGTTGTCTGTGGATACAGTGTAGTCGGTAAATTTGTGACAAAGCATCTTGAAGAGCTTGGTATGCCTTATGTTGTCATTGACAATTCTAACAAACATGTCAAAGAGGCATTAAAAGATGGGAAGGAAGCATATCTTGGTGATGCGTCTAAAACAGCTATAATTGAAGCACTCAACATTGATCAGGCAGCATCAATCATTGTAACACTGGATAATGTTGAAAAAAAGCGTTTGATATGTGAAGCAGTATTGGATCACTCAAAAGATGCAAATGTTATTGTCAAGGTCGTTTCACTCGAAGAAAAAGAAAAGCTTGCTGATTTGGATATTACAACAATCGTAGATGGAAAAGTTGAGGTAGCAAGAGTCTTGGTAGAAAGAATGCTAACCTGCCAGCTGAGATACAGCTAGAGGCTAAACAATCAATTTCCGCGTGAGCCTGGTTTGATGGCTTCGCTGCCGTCTTTACAGAGTGGGCATGCTTCGGGAGAGTACATCTCAAAAGTAAAGTCAGCAAGTGCAAAAAATGGGATGTCCTGAGGGAGTTTGCAGTTTGGTTTTGTTTGAACATCACTGCCTTCTCTATGACAAAACCCTCGGTTTGCGAGTGCTGCAACACCTACTATTTCACCACCGAGCTCTTTGACAACTTCTGCAGCTTCCATAGCGCTTCCACCGGTTGTAATGATGTCTTCACACATAAGAACTTTTTCGCCAGGCTTTATTTCAAAGCCACGGCGAATAGTCATTTTTCCATCAACTCTCTCTGCAAAGATACTTCTCACGTCTAGTGCCGTTGCAAGAGCAAATCCTGCGATGAGGCCGCCAAGTGCAGGAGCACAAACAGTGTCTATTTCAAGACCGCTCGCTTTAATCTGCTTTGCAAGTTCATCTGCCAAAAGTTTTGCCGTTTTTGGATCTTCTAAAACTTTTGCAGATTGTAGGTAAAATTGTGAATGGTTGCCTGAACTGAGCTTAAAATGCCCCTCTAACAGAGCATCAGCATCCATATATATTTGCTTTACATTCATAAAATTAAACTTTTAGTATTTCAGCTTCTTTATCTTTTAAGATGCTGTCGACTTTAGCTATATATTTGTCTGTAATTTTTTGTACATTTTCTTGGGCAGATTTAGACTCGTCTTGCGTAATTTCTTTTTCTTTTTCAAGTTTTTTTATTTTGTCATTTGCATCACGTCTGTCGTTTCTGATGGAAATTTTTGCATTTTCACCCATGCCTTTCATTTGTTTAACAGATTCTTGACGTTGCTCAACTGTCATAGGAGGAAAAAAGAGTTTGATCTGTTCACCGTCATTATTAGGGTTTACACCTATATTTGCGGCATTTATAGCTGTCTCGATATCTGGTAAAAGGTTTTTTTCCCAAGGATTGATAACTATAGTTGTAGCATCGGCTGCTATTACAGAGCCGACCTGGTCAAGAGGAGTAGGTGTTCCATAGTAATCAATTTTCACATTATCAAGAACGGCAGTTGTAACTTTTCCTGTTCTGAGTGTTTTGAAATCTCTTTGCATATGTTCAATGCTGCCCTGCATTTTTGTTTCACATTCATTAAATATTTCGTCTAACATTCCATTTTCTCCTTTTATAGATTATTTTTGCGTAGTTGATGGTGTTTCAGGTGTCGATGGTACTGTCGGTGCTGCAACATCTGTTGTCGGAACCATTTCATCTACTACAGAAGACTGTGCAGATTGCGCATACATGTAACCTAGTGTTATAGTGTTTACAACAAACAAGAACCCAATAGTAAATGTAGCTTTTGCCAAGAAACTGCTCGGTCCTTTTGCTCCAAACACTGATTCGTTTGAACCGCTGTATGCTCCAAGCCCTATACTAGAGCTTTTTTGTAACAGCACGGCTATAACCAAGATGATAACTAATACGATTTGAACTATAAGTAAAAGACTGGTAGTCATATATTTTCCTAAATTAAAGTGGCGAATTATATCTAAAAAATCTTATATTATCAAACTTCCAAAAAGAGGGTATAATTGCATATAGTAAATAAAAATACAGTTTTAAGGCCTAAAGTGAAAAATATAAAAATAATCGCATTGATTTTACTGCTGCTTTTGGCAGTTTTGCTTATTATAATACAAAATGAAAAAAATTCTATACATGGTTCAAAACCCATAGTAGGTGTTACTACTTTCGCCCTCTATGATATTACTAAACATATTGCAGGGGATACACTTGAGGTCATTAACATTTTGCCTTTTGGCGTTGATCCGCATAGTTTTGAGCCTACACCAAAACTGATGAGCAGTATAGAAAAGAGTTCATTGGTTTTTTATAGCGGTGCAGGTCTTGAACCATGGATTCACGGGTTTAAGTTCAAGCATAAGGCTGTAGATATCAGTAAACATGTAAAGTTACGAGAACTAGCAGATATGGATGAAGAAGAGGATGAACATGATGAGCATGCCGAGCACCATCATCATGGAGGGATAGACCCACATTATTGGCTTGATTTTGACAATATGAAAAAAGCAACAGAGCTAATTACAAAAGAGCTGATTGATCTACAGCCTCAAAATAAAGAACTTTACATAAAAAATAGAGACAGCTATATTAAAATGTTGAATCAACTTGATGCAGAATATAAGCAAACACTCTCAAACTGTAAAAAAGATACGGTTGTTGTAAGCCATAATGCTCTCGGTTATGTGGCAGACAGATATGGTTTTGGAGTGGAGTCACTTACAGGTCTTTCTCCTGAAGCCCAGCCAAGTGCTAAAGTGATTGAAAAAACTTTTCAGGATATTCATAAAAAAGGTATTCAGACAATTTTCTATGAAAGTTTTGTAAATGATAAAATTACAAGAACAATAGCCAAAGATGCAAATATTACGGTTGATGTATTTCAGCCACTAGGTAATATTACGGCGGATGAAGCAAAGGCAGGAATGACCTATAGAGATATCATGCGTCAAAACCTTCAAAAACTTTCCAAGGCCCTGATGTGCAAATGAAATTCAAAGTACCCATCTTTGATGTAAAGAATCTTAACTTTACTGTTCGCGGGCAAAAAATTCTTTCAGATATATCATTTGAAATTTTTGAAGGTGAGTATATTGCAATCATTGGTCCAAACGGTGGTGGAAAAACAACGCTTATTCGTATGCTGCTTGGACTTGAACAGCCTACATCCGGGGAAATAAAAATATTTGGCAAAAAATTAAAAGATTTCAATGAATGGTACAAAATAGGTTATGTGCCACAACGCGCAACCCATGTCGATGAAAACTTTCCTGCAACAGTTGAAGATATTGTAAAAATGGGTCGTATAGCAAAAAGAGGGATATTCGCAGGCATGAGCAGCGAAGATAAGGTAATGGTAGAAGATGCCATGGTAAAAATGGATATCCTTAATCTAAAAGATAAAATGATCGGCACGCTCTCAGGAGGTCAGCGTCAGCGTGTAATGATAGCAAGGGCATTGGCATCGGCACCGAAGATTCTTATTTTAGATGAACCCAATACCGGGGTAGATATGGTGTCACAGCAAAGATTCTATGCTTTATTGGCAAAGCTTAACAAAGAAGAAAATATAACTATTTTATTTATTACACATGATATTGGAGTAATTGTGGATGATATCGGTCGTTTGTTTACTATAAACCAAAAAGCAACGATCTGCAATAATCCGAAAAAGATGCTCAGTTGTGAAGAAGTAAGTAATTTGTACGGTATTGATGCCCATGCCCTTCATCACCATAAACATGAGCACTAAGGATAATTATGTTTGAAATGTTTCATTATGATTTTATGCAAAGAGCATTTATAGCAGGGCTTTTTATCGCAGTTTTAGCGTCTATTAGCGGTAACTTTGTGGTATTGCGCCGCTATTCTCTTATGAGCGAAACTTTGGCACATTCAGCTCTTGTAGGTGTAGCCGTTGGGCTTGTTGGAGGTTATAATCCATTATGGGTTGCTGTAGTTGTAGCTATTGCTTCTGCATGGCTTATAGAGTATCTCAGAAGTGCATTTTCTCTTTACAGCGATGCTATTTTAGCGATTATTCTTTCAGGCTCGCTGGCAGTAGCAGTGATTATCGTTTCGCTAGGCGGTGCTTTTAACAATTCACTCTTTTCTTATCTCTTTGGTTCTATCTTGTCAGTTACGGATGAAGATGTCATGACAATAGTGATTGTTGGAAGTATATCTTTAGTCTTTTTGCTTCTTTTTTCCAAAGAACTTTATTTTATTGCTTATGATGAAGAAGTGGCAAAAACAAGCGGTATCAAAGTCAAGTTTTTGAACTTTTTACTTGTTACGGTTGTCGCGATTATCATTGCTCTTTCTATCCGTGTGGTAGGAAGTTTGCTTATCGGTGCATTGATGGTTATTCCGACAGTTGCTGCGTTGCAGTATAGAGTAGGCTTTAGAAACACAATGCTTATTTCGCTTTTTTTCGCCCTTTTTAGTGTTATATTCGGAATGAGTCTTTCATATTATTATTCTCTGCCTTCGGGTGCAACAATTGTGCTTTCTGTTATAGTTATTTTTATTGTTTCCCTTTTTATAAACAGAAAGTGATACAGAGCCGATGAAAGTAAGTTCAGAGTTTTCAAAGTATGCAACCCACTATGGTTCTTATAATGTAATTCAGCAAAAAGTAGCCGATAAACTTCTCTCGTTGGTAGATTCACAGCCTCAAAATATTTTGGACCTAGGATGCGGTGACGGCACATTAGCAAAAAAAGTCACATGGAAATATGAAAAGCTTACAGCAGTAGATTTTGCTCCAGGTATGCTGCAGCTGCATCCAAAAGCAGAAAATATAGAGTGCATATACGGAAATTTTAAT
>JANTGW010000028.1 GCA_024762705.1 Sulfurimonas sp. | reverse complement strand
GATAAGGCAACCATCAAAAAAGCTTACAGAAAAATGGCAAAAAAATATCATCCGGACAAAAACCCTGATGACAAAGATGCTGAGCACAAATTCAAACTCGTCAATGAAGCATATCAATGTCTCAGTGATGAACAACAGCGCAGTATTTATGATCGTTATGGAAAAGAGGGACTTCAAGGAATGGGAGGCGGCGGACATTCATCTTCAAGTTTTGATGATCTAGGTTCTATGTTCGAAGAGATGTTCAGTGGTTTTGGTGGCGGACGTACAAGACGCCAAAATCCGGCAGATATGGATAAGTACCCACTTGATTTGAATGTTGATATGTATATTGATTTTAATGAAGCAGTATTTGGTTGTGAAAAAGAGATAGAATATACATATAAAAAAGCATGTGAAAAATGTAATGGCACCGGTGCTAAAGACGGCAAACTTTCTACATGTCCGCAGTGTAAAGGCCAAGGGCAGATTTACATGAAACAGGGCTTTATGACTTTTTCACAGACTTGTCCGGTTTGTAACGGTACTGGAAGCTCTGCAACTGAAAAATGTAAAACCTGTCATGGTAAAGGCTATGAAGAAGTAAAAGAAAAGATTACGATCACAGTACCAAAAGGTATAGACAGCGGTAATCGTTTACGGGTTTCAGGAAAAGGAAACATTGGTAAAAAAGGAAATCGCGGTGACTTATATGTTACATTTGAAGTAAAACCTGACAAGCATTTTATTAGAAATGAGAATGATGTTTATATTGAAATTCCTGTCTTTTTCACACAAGCTGTCAAAGGTGACACTTTAACCATTCCTTCTCTTACCGGAGAACTTGAGCTCAAACTCGATATAGGAACAAAAGACAAACAACGTTATACGTTTAGAGGCGAAGGTATAGAAGATGTACACGGGCATGGTAAAGGTGATCTTATTGCCGTTATTAACATCCAATATCCAAAAAAACTGAGTGATGAGCAAATCGAGCTTTTAGATAAGCTGCAAGACTCATTCGGCATAGAATCAAAACCTCATGAAGGTATTTTAGATTCTGTTATAGATAAAATGAAGAACTGGTTTAAGTAACTCACATGAATAAAGCGCACTTAAAAAATCAACTCTCATCATTGGCTCTTTCCATGTTCAGAAAAGATTTTTTTGGTATCTATCACGGTTCAATCTCGGCTAAAACAGATACAAGTCGCTTTATTATCAATACTAAAGAAGCTATTTTTGATGACATAGATGAAAATAGTCTTATAGAGCTGTATTTTAAAAAAGACTACCGATGGAAACAGGCAAGCATTGATGCCAATATTCACCAAAGTATTTACTCAAGTATTTCAGAAGCAAAGTTCGTATGTTACAGTATGCCTCAATTCACTACGGCATATTCACTTGAGCATAATGTCATAATTCCCAAAGATTATTTTGGATATAAAGAGATAGGTTCAATCGAAGTAATTGATCCAAAACAATTTGAAGACTGGTATGATAGAGCGCAAAGTGAAATCATTTTGTATTTTCAAACAAACAAAACAAATCTTATGGTCATTCGCGGCTATGGTGTATATGCCTTTAGCAGAGATATACATGAGATGGCAAAGAAACTTGCCATTTTAGAAAAAAGCTGCCGTCTGCTTATGCTGGCAGACTCGGTAAATACCTACGATGACTAAAGATTTTTTATAGCTTCGTAAGCTACATCCATCATAATATCTATCTCTTCTTTTGTTATAACATACGGCGGCATGAAATAAACTACATGACCCAAAGGCCGTAATAAAACGCCATGCTCGAGTCCATACTGATAAACTTTTAATCCTATTCTCTCTTTTGGATCATATCCTTGTAGCTCTACTACAGCCACCATTCCAGTTTGTCTGATTTCTTTTACATTTGACAGTTCAGAAAACTTTTGAAGCTTTTGTGACATGTAACGTGCAAGCTCTTTGTTCTTCTCAATAATATTTTCATTTTCAAAAATGTCAAGTGTTGCATTTGCAGCAGCACAGGCTAAGGCATTACCTGTATATGAGTGTGAATGTAAAAATGCTTTGTGTTCATTATAATCACAATAAAATTTTGAATAAATATCATTTGAAGTAAGTACAACCGAAAGAGGCAGGTATCCGCCTGTAAGGCCTTTTGAAAGCACTATAAAGTCAGGAGATATTCCTGCTTTTTCACAGGCAAACAGTTCTCCTGTTCTTCCAAACCCGACCATAACCTCATCTGCTATGAGGTGAACATCATACTTTGTGCATATCTCCCGAACCAGCACTAAATATTTGGGATGGTACATATGCATATAACCTGCACCTTGTATAAGAGGCTCGAGGATTATGGCGCTTATTTCACTAGCTCTTTTGGCACACAACTCTTCAAACTTTTCAGCTGCTTCAACAGCAGCTTCTTCGCTCATATTTTTAGGCACAGGTGTTTGTATTGTGTTAAGTAAAAGAGGTTCATAGGTCTCTTTATAAAGTTCAACATCGCCCACACTCAAAGCTCCTATAGTTTCACCATGATAGGAATTACTCAAGGAAACAAAAAGAGATTTTTTCTTTCCGTCATTGTAATGTGCGTGGTAACTCATTTTCAAAGCCACCTCTACCGCCGATGATCCATTGTCCGAATAAAAACATTTATCCAAATTAGGCGGTGTTAGTTGCACAAGACGCTCAGAGAGCCTTACGACCGGCTCATGCGTAAAACCTGCCAGTATAACATGTTCTAAAGTATCTAATTGTTCTTTTATTTTTGAATTGATATATTCGTTAGTATGTCCAAACATATTAACCCACCATGAGCTTACAGCATCTATATATCTGTTACCTTCAAAGTCTTCCAAGTAAACACCGTGTGCTTTTTTTACCGGAATCAAAGGAAGTGTTTCGTGATCTTTCATTTGCGTACAAGGGTGCCATAGGACTTCGAGGTCTCTGTTTTTAAGTTCATTATTTTTCATGTACGAATTATACTTTTATATTCTCTCTTTATCAAGTTTTAATACGAATTTACATAGAATATCGAACAATATCACACACAAGGCTTTTTATATATGATTACATGGATGCAAAGACATAAGAAATGGCTTATAATAACTATATGGATTTCAACTATCGCGTTTATTGGAGCAGGCTTTGTCGGCTGGGGACAATACAGCTACGGAGACAAAGCTGGAGCTGTCGCAAAAGTAGGAGATGTTGAAATTAGCAATGGTCAGCTGCAAAAAACGTATTCGCGTCTGTATGCACAATATAATCAAATGTTTCAGGGGAATTTCGATGAAGAAAAAGCAAAACAGTTTGGACTTGACAAACAAGCCTTACAACAGCTGATACAACAAGCATTACTAATAAACCTTGCCCACTCATATGATTTAATAGTCACAGATGAAGAGATGATCGAAGCACTTAAAGCACAAAAAGCCTTTTATAAAAACGGTGAATTTGACAAAGAAACCTATAAGCTTGTACTTTCCCAAAACAGATTAAGCATTAAAGAGTACGAAACTGAATTAAGAAAAGAGCTGCTGATACAAAAAACCTTGAAATTATTACCAATAGAAACATCACAATACGAAGAAAATATATTAAATACAATTTTCAATATTGCGGACAAAATAAACTATAAGGTATTAACTCCTGATGATATAAAAATCTCCGTAAACGATGAAGAATTAAAAAAGTTTTGGGAAAACCAAAAAAACAATTATATGAGCGAGGTAGTTTATGAAGTAAACTTCATTAAAGTCACACCTGCTTCAAAAGAATTCAGCAATGAAGATATTGCAAGTTATTACAAAGAAAACAGAACTCATTTTAAAGACAGTGACGGCAAAATTCTAAGCCTAGAAGCAGCAAAAAAAGAAGTGCTCGATGAACTAAATACAAAGGCAACTAAGGACAGTGCACTAAGAACCTATATAGCATTCAAAAAAAATAAACTCCCAGATGACACCAAAATAAACAATGCACAAATTTCACAGTCAAACAATCCCTTTGGAGCGGAAGCACTGCAAACAGTTTCCAAACTTTCACTTACTAAGCCTTATGCTAAACCGATAAATGTCAATGGTGCATACTATATTTTTGAGCTGACAAAAACAATACCTTCGAAGCCAAAATCATTTGAAGAAGCAAAATCAGAAATTTTACCTCTTTATGTAGCGCAGATGAAAAAAGAAAAACTTTTGAAACTTGCAAATGATTCTCTTGATACCTTTGTTGGAAAAACTTCTGATTATCTTACTATCACTTCAGCAGACAAACTGGATTCTCTCAATGCACAAGAAGGCAGTGAGTTTTTACAAAAATTGTTTGTTAGCAGTAAAAAAAGATCTTTTATCGGATTAAGCAGCGGAAAGATTGTTTTATACAACATTTTGGAACAAAAACTGCTTACTAATAAAAACAATAACGTTAGCGACAATGTCGTAAAATTAAAAAGTACTCTATTTAATGAAGGTCTTATAAAAACACTTCAGAATAAGTACCAAACTGAGATATATATCCAAGGACTCTAAATTGAGCAGAACTGTTTTAGCCATAGATATCGGCTCGACAAAAATTTGTGCGATAATTGCAGAAATAGACAACAATCATGAGATCTCAATAACCGGTGCAGGCACTACAAAAGCACAGGGCCTAAAGAAGGGAAGCATAACAAACATCGAACTTGCCTCTAGAAGTATAAAAACAGCAGTTGAAGATGCAAAACGAGTCTCAGGCAGTACAGTTGACACTGCTATAGTTTCGATTTCCGGTGCCTATACAAAAAGTCTTAATTCAAACGGTATAGTAAATATTCAATCCAAAGAAATTTCTCTTGAAGAGATAAAACGCGTTATGCATACTTCTTTATATAACGCCAATATACCAAACGAGTATGAAGTACTTCACGCCCTTCCTTTTAATTTTAAAGTTGATGACCAGGACTATATAGAAGATCCTCTTGGTATGAATGCTTCAAGACTTGAGGTTGAAACGCATATCATTACTACACAAAAATCAAACCTTAACAACCTTAAAAAAGCCGTCAGAGGTGCCGGTGTAGAAGTAGAGAATGTTGTTCTTAACAGTTATGCTTCAGCAATTGCAACTCTTAATGAAGACGAGAGAGAATTGGGTGCTGCAGTCATTGACATGGGTGGAAACACAAGCAATATAGCTATTCATTCAGGTAATTCAATTCGCTATAACGAATTTTTGGGTGTGGGCTCAAACCACGTGACAAGTGATCTTTCCATGGCGCTGCATACACCTCTCAATATTGCAGACAAAGTAAAACTCACATATGGTTCTTTACTAACACCAAGTAATGATCTCATAGAACTTCCTATAATCGGAGATGAAGACTCTACACATGAGGTTTCCTTAGAAGTCGTACACAATGTTATATTTGCAAGAGTTGAAGAGACTCTTATGATACTCGCACAATTCATAGAGAACAGTGGCCTTAAAGAACAAATCGGAGCCGGCATAGTACTTACAGGCGGTTTTTCAAAAATGGACGGCATTCGTGATTTGGCTGTAGCGACCTTTGGCTCTGTGCCTGTGCGCTTGGCAAAACCAATTGAAATGAACGGTCTTTTTGATTCTCTAAGAGATCCGGAATACTCAAGTGCAGTTGGCCTTGTTATGTTTTCAGCCCGTCCTTATACTCCTTACGAAATAGATGTCAACAAAAGAGTAAGGCACACAAACGAAGAGCCAACCAGTGCAAACAGTGTAAATTTAAAAAATGATCCGGATATCCCTGTTGCACCTTCAGAAGAACAAACAGTTAGTGATAAGGATAAAATGGTAAACTTAGAAGCAGTGAAAGAAAAAAAGAGTGACGAAGCTGGAAGTTTAAGTAAATTTTGGAACTGGGCTACCCAGTTATTTTAAAGGAGTGAGAGAATGGAACCATTTGTAATAGAAGAAGCACAAAGCCAGAGTGGAGCGAGAATCATAGCTGTCGGTGTTGGCGGCGGCGGCGGAAACATGATAGGACATATGATAAAAGAAGGTGTTTCAGGTATTGAAATGATGCTGATCAATACTGATGCACAAGTCCTTAATGAAACAAATGCAGCTTCCAAGATTCAAATCGGTGCAAAACTCACAAAAGGACTTGGTGCAGGTATGAAGCCACATATTGGTAAAGATTCTGCACTAGAGAACTATGATGAAATCAGATCAGCATTAGAAGGTGCTGATATAGTTTTTATTTCAGCAGGTCTTGGTGGCGGAACAGGAACAGGTGCTGCACCTGTTGTCGCACAAATAGCCAAAGAAGTAGGAGCACTTACTATTTCCATAGTAACAAAACCTTTTATGTTTGAAGGTAGAAAACGACTGCAACTTGCCGAATCTGGTCTAGAAGAACTAAAAAAAGAGAGTGATTCTATTGTTGTAATTCCAAATGACAAACTTCTTTCTATAATTGATCGCAAACTAGGAATGAAAGAAAGCTTTAAAATAGTAGACAGTGTTTTAGCACAAGCTGTAAGTGGAACATCAGGTGTGATTCTTTCAAGCGGAGATAATGACATCAATCTTGACTTTGCCGATTTACAAACAGTAATGAGTCATAAAGGTATGGCACTAATGGGTGTCGGTGAGCATGAAGGTGAAAATGCAGCCTATGAAGCGATTAAAGCAGCAATTGAGTCTCCATTGCTAGACAACATGTCTATTAATGGTGCAATGGGTGTTTTGGTACACTTTAGCATGCATCCAGATTTTCCTATGATGGAACTTGCCGAAGCAATGGAAGTAGTACACGAAAGTGCACATGATGATGCAGAAGTGATCTGGGGAACATCTACGGATGATACAATTGCTGAAAACTACATAAAAATAACAATCGTTGCAACAGGCTTTGAAAAAGAGCTGACAAATAATGAAGACTTTGTAAGTGAAACACCGGCTCCTGTACGCGCCAAAGTAAGACCAAGACTTGTAGTCGGCGGTGAACTCGACGGTGATTATTTAGATATTCCTGCATATATGAGACAACAACAAGACTAATTCCTTGCACTCTTTTGAAAAAATAATGAAGGCCAAATCTCTCCTTGGTCTTCGTGAAAAAGCTTCTCTCAAAGAAATAAAAAACAAATATAAAAATCTTATGAAAAAATGGCATCCGGACAAACATAAAGACAATTATGAACAAGCCACACAAATGAGTATGCAAATCAATGAGGCATATAAAATAATACTTGATTATTGCAACTCTTTCGAATACCCCTTAGATGAAGAAAGTGTTAAAAAAAGGACCTATTCCCCTGCCGAGTGGTGGCACAGTAAGTTTGGAAGCTCTGAGAACATTTAGCTACTTAGACGGAACTCTCAAAATCATTAATCTTCTCACAAAAAGAACCAAAAGAGCAAGAGCTAATACTTTAAAGTCTATTTCGCTTGCTATGTGAATATTTTCAAAAGTATCACTCTGTGTTGCTTCTGCCCCCAAAGCCTGCATCGAAAGGATTTTTGGAACATAGACCGCTGAAAACATCAATGATGAAAATATAACTGTAACAGCAGCACCAAAACTAATAGCGTCTCTTTGTCCAATTTTATAAACCATAGCTTCATAAACTGCTACAAAGGCTGCTACAAAATAGGTCCAGTATGAAAATCTATGAAAAATCTCACCCATAATAATGCCTGCATTATAGTGATCTATAAGTAAATTCACAGTAATTTTATCTGTATGAAAAACTACAGGAGCAACAATAGCACCCAAAACTAAAACAGCACCGAAAGTAGCTGCTAAAATAATAAAGTACGCAAAATCTAAATAAATATTTTTCTTCATTTTTTAAAACCTTTATATTGTTAATGTAAATCCACGATCAAATGCACTATAATCCTGATAAAACTCTATGAACTTAAAATCTTTTTTTACTAGATATGAACGTATTTTATCTTGTTGGTCATAACCCATCTCACAACTAAAAAACTTAATCTTACGACTTAAGGCTTCATCAAGAAGTTTTTTAATAATCTCATCACCTACTTTACCGCCAAAAAGTGCATTTTGCGGTTCATAAGAAAGGTTTGATTCCAACTCTACACCTTCTTCTATATATGGAGGGTTAGAAACAAGGTAATCAATGGGTTCACTGACAGACTCAAGCAGGGAACCGAGTCGTAATTCTATTTGATCTTGCAGTCCAAATTTTTCTATGTTTTTTTGTGCTACATGTAAAGCTTTTTCAGAAATGTCAACTGCTATAACTTTAGAATTTTTAAAATGTTTTGCAAGCATAATGGAAATAATTCCGCTGCCTACACCAACTTCTACGAAAGTCAAAGCACTCTCTGCATCGGGTACATTTTTTATAACTTCATCTATAAGCAATTCTGTTTCAGGACGAGGGATCAATGCACCCTCATCTATATAAAACTCTTCACTGTAAAAACTAACACTATTGGTAATATATTCAAACGGCTCGTTATCTGTTCTTCTCTTTACCCATTCAAAAAGTTCTTTTGTCACTTCTATCTCATCGTTTTGATGAGTTATAAGCCATAATTCATTGACACCAAGGTTATGCATCAAAAGCAGTTGCGCTTCTCTTGCGGCTCTTGGTATATTGGGTTTTAATACCTGTGTAATTTCACGCAGTAAATCTTTTACTATATACCTGCTTCGCATTTACCCTCTGAACCGCTTTTTTCTATATATCCTACATCTACTCCAAGCTCTTTAAGTCGCTCTATCACCGGAGGGTGCGTATAATGAAAAAAGATATACAGCGGATGAGAAAGTGGAAAACTTTTATTTTCAGTTACCAGTTTTTTAAGTGCATTTGCCAACTCGATTGAACCGGCACTTCCTCCAAGTTCACTTCCCATTTTATCTGCCTCATATTCATTATGGCGACTGACAATTCCCATAATAGGCATCATAATAAATCCGAGTACAGGCATAAACAACATTAACAAAATCATTACCACATAAGGTTCTTTTGCGAGTCCTAATTGCAAATACAAAGAATCCGGTAAATTGCCAAAAATTGCAAACATTGCAAAAAGCATGACACCGACCAAAGCGATATTCTTATAGATATCACCATGTGCAAAGTGTCCGAGTTCATGTCCCAAAACAGCCAACAATTCTTTTGTCGTAAGCTTTTTTAATAAAGTATCAAACAAAACAACTTTTTTAGCTTTTCCAAATCCGCCAAAATAAGCATTGAGCCTATTATCGCGTTTGCTTGCATCACTTACGAAAATTCCTGAACTCACAAATCCGGTTTTATCCATGAGTTTTTTAATTTCACTGTCAAGTTCATCATCCTGCAAAGGCGTTAATTTGTCAAAAAACATTGCGCGAAAAGTCGGATAGAGCATGTTGATCATTATAACTATTGCAAAGACAAACAAAAAGCTCCATAACCACCAAAGTTCAAAAGTAGACATAATTTCATAAATACC
>JANTGW010000027.1 GCA_024762705.1 Sulfurimonas sp. | reverse complement strand
GAATGGAATCGTTGCAACAAAAGAGATAAAAGATATGATGCTTTTGAAATCGCAGGCTCCTATTGTAGCACTGACTGCTATGGCAATGGAAGGCGATAAAGAGATGCTTTTAAGCGAAGGTCTTGATGATTATATTTCTAAACCGCTTACGAGAGAAAAACTAGAACATATTTTAGATAAATATCTTAAAATAACGCATGAAAATGAATCTGTTTAATAACTATTAATATATTACTATTAAACTTCTTAGTATCAATCTATAAGGAACTATAAATGAATAAAGTTACAATGTTATTATCTGCATTGTTGTTGACAAGCTCAATGGCATATGCGAAAACATTAGTTACAGTAAATGGTAAGCCAATTACACAAGAAGATGTGGATACTGAGCTTATGAATGCAACGCAGGGTAGATTTAATCAGGTGCCGGCTGATCGTCAGGCTGCATTTAGACAACAGGTTCTTCAACAACTTATAGGAAAAGAACTTATCTATGATGATGCCAAAAAGTCTGGTATTATTAACTCTAAAGAGTATAAAGAAGAGTATAAAAAACTTGAGCAGAGAATGAAAAAAGAGCTTGCAATTCAAGTTTGGCAGAAAAAGCTTTTAGACAGCATTAAAATTTCAGAGAAAGAATTAAAAGATTACTACAACAAAAATAAAGAAGAATTTAATGAAAAAGAGAGTGTTCATGCTCGTCATATCTTAGTTAAGACTAAAGAAGAAGCTGAAAAAATAATTGCACAGCTGAAATCGTTAAGTGGTGAAAAACTCAAAGCGAAGTTCATAGAACTTGCGAAAAAAGAGTCAACAGGACCGAGCGGACCAAAAGGTGGAGATCTTGGTTACTTCAGTAAAGGACAAATGGTTCCTGCTTTTAACGACAAAGTGTTTTCTATGAAAAAAGGTGAAGTGACACTTGAGCCTGTAAAAACACAATTCGGGTATCATGTTATATATGTAGAAGATAAAAAGCCGTCAATGACAAGAAGTTTCGATGAGGTCAAAGAATTTATAGAACAACGTTTGAAAATGGAAAAATTCAAAGCTGTAATGAAGAAAAAAATGGACGAATTACAGAAAAAAGCAGCTATCAAATAGTATATGCAAAACTCTCCTCTATCTAAAATTTTTTTAGAGGGAAGAGAGTTCTTTGTCAAGCGGGATGATTTGATTGATCCATATCTCGCCGGCAATAAATATAGAAAATTCTACACCCTTTTAAATACTCCAAACGAACACTACAATACTTTAATATCTTATGGCGGGACACAGTCCAATGCAATGCTTGCTCTTGCGGCAATGTGCCAGAAAAAAAACTGGAAGTTCGTCTACTATACAAAAAAACTCTCTGCTACACAAAAAGGCAAGCCTGAGGGGAATTATGCCCAGGCTTTGTTGTTGGGTATGGAACATGTGGAGATAGAAAATGAGTATTATAAAGAGTATATAGCTTCGTTGCGCTTGAATCTGGATGAAAAAACACTTTTTGTAGACCAGGGCGGTGCACTTGAAGCAGCGAAAACGGGTATGGAAGTTTTAGCGCAGGAAATACGTGAACAAAATGCTTCTTTCCATGTAAAGGCTTTGGCAACACCTTCTGGAACAGGAACCACAGCACTGTTTTTGGCGCTTACACTGCCTGAGTATAAAGTATACACGACACCTTGCATTGGAGACGCCAATTATTTAAAAGAGCAGATGAATGCTTTGGCTGAAATACCGAGTAATCTTGTTGTGTTGGAGCCGAAAAAAAAGTACCACTTTGCAAAACCCTATAAAGAGTTTTATGATATTTACAAAGCTTTACATGTAAAGGGTATAGAGTTTGATTTGCTTTATGCACCTGCAATGTGGCAGGCGATTTTAGAACAAACAAATGAAAAGATCATTTATATCCACAGTGGCGGAATAAGCGGAAACAAAAGTATGCTCGAGCGTTACAAGAAAAAAGGTCTTATATAAAGGTTACACTTTTGTCCAAGTTCTCTCTTGGCGGTTTATAGTCGTTGATTTTGGCATTTTTATCGGCATAGCCTAAAACAACACTGTATAAAAGGGCAAGGTTGTCAGGTACCTTTAAAACTTCAGCTACTACTTTTCCAAATTCTGTTGTTGCACCTTGTGGACAGGAGTCTACTCCAAACTCCTGTGCAGCAAGCATAATGCTCTGCATATATGCCCCACAGTCAATAAGGGCACCCTGGGCTCCCTCAATATTTGCCTTGTCGGTAAAAACGAAAAATACAGTTTTTGCCCCAAACCATCTGAAGTTGTCTTTCCACATTTGCGTTCTTTTTTCATAATCTTTTCTGTCAACATCCATAAGTTTATAAAGCCCCATGCCTGTTTCGAGTCTGCGTTTCTTATAAGGATTGACCCATTTTAAAGGGTAGTACTGGATGAACTGTTCATTTTCAATACCAGCATCCATTTTTGCAATAATAGCATCTCCAATCTCTTTGAGAGTCTGCTCATCAGAAACTGCATATGTGATCCATGGTTGCATATTTGCACCACTTGGTGTTTGTGCAGCAGCTTCAAGAATTTTTTCCTGAATCTCTTTGGGCACGCTTTTATTTTCATATGCTCTTTTTGAAGAGCGTTGTTTTAAAGCCTGAGTGACACTTAACATGAATAATCCTAAATATTTTTTATATTATAATAAAATTGCAATTATAAATAACTTTATTAAGACTTCTTGACAAATAAAGACTCAGACAGCTATAATAAGTTTGCAACTTAGGTAGCAAATGAAAACTCGAAAAGAGTATATACTTTCACCATAAATAAAAAAAAAGGATTGAGATATGAATAACATTTTTGAGAAATTAACACATAATATGACTGAGGCAATTGAGAGTGCGTTGTCCTTAGCTTTACATAATAAAAATCAAGAAGTGACGCCGATTCACTTTTTGTGGGCACAATTGACAAACTCAGACTCCGTGCTGAACCAGATGTTCAATAAAATGGGCGTTGACAAAGTAGCTATGGAGCTTGATATAAAGAGTATGGCAGAAAAACTGCCAAAATCTTCAAGTGTGACAAAAGAGAATATAAAACTCTCACAAGATTTTGTCAGATCACTTGAAAACGGTATGGGGCTAATGACGAAGAATGGAGATTCTTACTTAGCTGTCGATACTTATTTATTGGCAAACTTGGATAATGAACCGTATTCAACGATACTACCAAAATATGTAGATGTAATGGAGCTTAAAAAAGAGCTCGAAGCAGCGCGTGGTGGTGCAAAAATCGATTCTCAAACAGCGGATGAGACGTTAGAGTCTCTCTCCAAGTATGGAATTGATCTTACTAAAGAAGCGGCAGAGGGGAAACTATCGCCTGTTATCGGACGTGATGAAGAGATCACGCGTACAATGCAGATTTTGATTCGTAAAACGAAAAACAATCCAATGCTTCTTGGTGAGCCTGGTGTTGGTAAAACGGCACTTGTTGAAGGTCTTGCACAAAGAATTCAAAGTGGGAATGTTCCGACATCTTTGCAAAACAAGCGTGTAATCGCATTAGATATGTCAGCACTGATCGCAGGTGCGAAATATCGTGGTGAGTTTGAAGACAGACTCAAAGCGGTTGTCGATGAAGTAAAAGAGAGTGGAAACATCATTCTTTTTATTGATGAGATCCATACGATTGTCGGTGCAGGAGCGTCTGAAGGTTCAATGGATGCAGCGAACATCTTGAAACCGGCACTTGCTCGTGGAGAACTACATACTATTGGTGCAACGACACTTAAAGAGTATAGAAAGTATTTTGAGAAAGATGCTGCATTACAACGTCGTTTCTTACCGATTTCTGTAGATGAACCGAGTGTGAATCAGTCACTTCAAATTCTTCGTGGAATTAAAGAGAGACTTGAAGCGCATCATAATGTAAGTATAACAGACAGTGCATTGGTAGCAGCTGCAAAACTCTCAGACAGATATATTGCAGATAGATTCCTACCGGATAAAGCGATTGACCTTATTGATGAGGCGGCAGCTGAATTGAAACTGCAAATTGAGTCTGAGCCGAATGAACTCAGTGCTGCAAAACGCCAGCTTTCTAACCTTATGGTTGAAAAAGAAGCGCTGAAAATGGAGAAAACTCCGTCAAATGAAAAACGTCTTGCTGAGATAGAAAAAGAGCTTGCAGATGTTGAAGAAAAAGTAAGAAAATTAGAATCTCAGTTTCAGACTGAAAAAGAGATATTTGAAAGAATCTCAGCTATTAAAGCTGAAATTGAACAAAAGCATCGTGAAGCGGAAATGGCAAAAGCCCGTTCAGAGTTTAATCGTGCTGCAGAAATCGAGTATGGTGAGATTCCAAAACTTATAGAACAAGAAAAAGAGTTAAATGAGCAATGGGACAGAATGCAGGCAGAGGGAACATTGCTGAAAAACGCTGTTGATGAAGAAGCAATTGCGTCAATTGTTAGTAGATGGACAGGAATTCCAGTAAATAAAATGCTGCAAAGTGAAAAAGAGAAGATCTTACATGTAGAAGATGAACTCAACAAAACTGTTGTCGGACAAGCTCAGGCTACACATGCAGTTGCTCGCGCTATTAAGCGTAACAAAGCAGGACTAAGTGATAAGAATAGACCTATTGGTAGTTTCTTATTCTTGGGGCCAACTGGTGTTGGTAAAACACAAACTGCTAAAACATTGGCGAAGTTCCTGTTTGATTCTGAAGATGCACTCATCAGAATAGATATGAGTGAGTATATGGAGAAACATGCAGTATCTCGTCTTGTCGGTGCGGCACCGGGATATGTAGGTTATGAAGAAGGCGGACAGCTTACGGAAGCTGTAAGAAGAAAACCTTATTCAGTCGTTTTATTTGATGAGGTTGAAAAAGCACACCCGGATGTGTTTAATATGCTGCTGCAAGTACTTGATGACGGTCGTTTGACTGACAATAAAGGTGTGACAGTTGATTTTAGTAACACTATTATCATCTTGACATCAAATATCGCAAGTGATAAGATCATTTCACACTCAGGAAGTCCTGAACTTGAAGGCATGGTTATGGCTGAGCTGAAAAAAGCTTTTAAACCGGAATTCTTGAACAGACTTGATGATGTCGTGATCTTTAATGCACTTGGCAAAGAACAAATTAAAGGTATCGTAGATATCTTCTTTAGTGAAATTGCAAATAAAGTAAAAGAAAGAGATATAGAACTTTCTCTTACAGAAGAAGCAAAAGAGTATATCGCAGAGGCTGGATTCGATCCTGTATATGGAGCTCGTCCGCTAAAACGTGCATTATATGAAATAGTTGAAGACCGTTTAGCTGACCTTATTTTAGAAGGTACGGTTAAAGAAGGTTCACGCGTTGAATTCACTGTTGTAAACGGTGAAGTGGAAGTTAAGGTTTCATAAAACCTTAACCACACTTTAAGTAAAGTTTTTGTACACTTCCGAACTTAAATCAGATAAGGATATGTCGAATGAAAAGAACATACCAACCACATAATACACCTAGAAAGCGAACACACGGTTTTAGAGCTAGAATGGCTACTAAAAATGGTCGTAACACAATTAACCGTCGTCGTGCAAAAGGCCGTAAAAAATTGACAGTATAGGCGGATTTAACACATTGAAACTCCATAAAGAGTTTCGATATGTTTACAACAAAGGAAAGAGCCAACATTCTGAGAGTGTTGTTTTGTTTTTCCTTCCTCAAACGGGAGTGCGCAAAGTAGGTTTTACGGCTACCAAGAAACTTGGTAATGCAGTTAAGCGTAATCGTGCGAAGCGTCGCCTTCGTGCTTTGTTTTGTGAATACTCCAACTCCCTCAAAGACGGTACATATATATTTGTTGCTAAAGCAGGATTATTTGATGCACCTTTTGAAAAACTCTCCAATGATTTTAACAAGATACTAAGCCGTGCGAAAACTCTTACTTAAGTTTTTATGGATATATCAAAAGTTTTTTACACTTATTGGCTATGGCTCATGCCGCTATTATCCTACATGTAGCGAATATGCACGAATAAATTTTGAAAATAATTCAATTTCAAGTGCTTTTTACCACTCTTTTACTAGAATACTACGTTGCAATCAATTTTTTGACGGCGGAGTTGAGTATCCACTTTTGGACAGACTCACTTTAAGACCCGTAAAACTTGAGATTGATGCTGTTAAGTATTGGCTGGTTCCAAATAAAAAAAACCGTTATTACATTATAAAAAATTTTTCATATAAAGGGTAATTTGTGTTAGACAAACTTTCACCAAACCAAAGATTAATAGTTGCCGTACTATTATCAATAATTTTTTTCGTAGGCTATACTGCGATATTTCCGCCAGAAGAACAAAAGGTAGCAGATAATGCTAAAACAAAGAACGTTGCAAACACAACTGATATACAGAAAAAAGATGTGACTGCACGAGTAGAAGAAGCCTCAGGTCATGCAATATCTGCACAGGAAAAAGTGAATCAGGGCGCTTCAAATAATATTGTTACAATTACAAACAAAAATTTTATTTTAAAGATTGACACGCTTGGGCGTATATCATCAAAAGAGTTACTCGAAGAGAAGTTTAGAAACGATGAAGACCTTCATGCCCAGGTGATTCCTGAGTTTGGAACTAAACCGCTTTATATACGTTTTAGTGATGACACTATAAATGAGGAAGCGACAAAAGTACCATATAGTGCAAGTGTGAGTAATATTGAATTGGCAGATCAACCTGTAACAGTGACGTTGACACAAAAATTGTCAAAACTTACTGTTGTAAAAGAGTTGACTTTTTATGCAGACGGTCATTATGATGCAAAAATTTCAACTTCTCAGGATGTCAGACATTATGTTTACTTGGGAGACAGACCACAGGTTTCTAAAAAGTTGATGGCCGTTGCAGGTGCATTGATATATACAGAAGATGATGTGACTCATATTATTGAAGACGGAGATGCTGAGGGTAGACAAGTGTTTCAAGGAGTAAAACTTGCTTCTGCTTTTGACCAATATACAGCAATTATACTTTATGGTTTTAAAAAAGAGACCAATGTTATAGTAGAACGTGGAAAAGATGATAATCCTGTAGTTTATTTTGAAGCAGTCAAAGAAGAGAGTATCCATGGATACATCGGACCGAAAGAGTATAAAGTATTAAAATCTATTGACCCTGTACTTACAAACGCTATAGAGTACGGCTGGTTCACATTTGCTGCTAAACCGCTTTTCGCATTGCTCTCATGGCTGCATGGGATACTTGGCAACTGGGGATGGGCAATCATCGCTTTAACGATTATTATTAGAATCGTACTTTATCCTTTGACATACAAAGGGATGGTCTCTATGCAAAAAATGAAAGAGCTTGCTCCAAAACTCAAAGAGCTCAAAGAGAAATATGGTAAAGATCCACAGCGACTCAATGCTGCTACAATGGAGATGTATAAAAAGCATGGTGCAAACCCATTAGGCGGTTGTCTGCCGATGTTATTGCAAATTCCAGTTTTCTTTGCTCTATACCGTACGCTTTTAAATGCCGTTGAGCTACAGGGGGCATCATGGATATTATGGATCGATGATCTCTCAAGAATGGATCCGTATTATGTGTTACCTATATTAATGGGTGCATCTATGTACTTACAACAGCGTATGACGCCAAATAACTTTACAGATCCTGTGCAAGAGAAGATCTTTAAATATCTTCCTGTTATATTTACATTTTTCTTTGTAACTTTCCCATCAGGGTTGGTGCTATACTGGTTTGTGAACAACCTTTTCTCAATTGCACAGCAATATATTGTGAACCAGCAATTTAAAAATGCACAAGATGCAAAAAAAGCACTTGAAAAAGATAGCGAGAAATAATTATGATTAAGATTGAAGCAGTAACATTAGAAGGTGCATTTAAAGATGCTGCTGCTGCATTGGACTGTTCTGTCACTCAACTGGCAGTTGAAATTGTACAGGCTCCAAGTAGCGGTTTTTTAGGCTTTTTTAAGAAAAAAGCGATAATTGTAGCAACAATAAAAAATGAACTTCCAAATGAAAAAAAAGATATACAGAAAATAAATGCATCTCAGAACTCTCAAACTTCAGTGTCAAAAGAAGATGAAGCACAAACCCATAAAATTTTGAATGATACCATCATGCCCACATCTTTTGTAAGTGACCAAGATGAAGATGAATTGGAAGAAGATTTGGCAAATGGGCTTGCATATACGGCGGACTATGATGATGAGTATGATGATGTAGCAACAGAAGAAGAAATTACTCCTGTTATTGATATACAGAGTGTTGTCAAAGAGGTAGAAGTAGAGATTAACAAGCTTTTTGATCTTATATGTTTTGATATAGATAAGATCGAAGTTTCAGCCTATGACAAAGAAACATTGTTGATTGAGTTCAAAGGTGAAGACGCTGCGTTATTAATCGGTAAAGAGGGTTACAGATATAAAGCGCTTTCATATATGATATTTAACTGGATCAATACAAAATACGATGTTCAGTTACGTCTTGAAATAGCGGAGTTTTTGAAAAATCAAGAAGAGTCTGTTGCGAGATATTTGACAAATGTATATGAAAATATAGACAGAGACGGACGTGCGCAGACAAAGATACTTGATGGTGTTTTGGTACAAATCGCACTTAAAGAACTTCGTGAGCGATATCCGGACAAGTATGTTGTCATCCGTTCAACAAAAGACGGACTCAAATATATAATCGTAAACGATTACCACAACAACTAAATCATGAATGAGACTATAGCCGCCATTGCAACAGCTAATGGTATCGGCTCTATTGCTATTATACGACTTAGTGGAGAGCATGCTTTAGATATAGCCAAGACTCTTACATGTAAAGAAAATTTCACTCCAAGACATGCTACATTAACAAATATTTATGATCAAAATAATGAACTTATTGATGAAGCGATCGTCATCTATTTTAAAGGACCTTATTCTTTTACGGCTGAAGATGTTGTAGAAATTCAGTGCCATGGCGGTTTTATCGTTGCACAAAGTATACTTCGCGCAACACTCAAAGCAGGAGCAAGACTTGCCGATGCCGGTGAATTTTCCAAACGAGCATTTTTTAACGGCAGAATTGATTTAAGTGAAGCAGAAGCAATTGCACAGCTCATAGAAGCAAAAAGTGAAGATGCAGCAAAGATTCTGGCTTCTCAAATGAAAGGTTCACTTAAAGAGTTCATAGAACAGGTAAGAGATGAGATCATTCATGTTTTGGCTTACAGCGAAGTCAGTATTGATTATGCGGAGGAAGATCTGCCTGAGGATTTGGTAGCACAAATTCAGGCTAAACTTGATGAACTATACAAGCTGCTTGAAAAAACGCTCATTGCTTCAAAGTCACGAGAAGGTTTAATGCAGGGCTTTCGTGTGGCCATCATAGGCAAGCCAAATGTGGGGAAAAGCTCACTTTTAAATGCACTACTTAATTATAACCGTGCCATAGTCAGTGATATTGCCGGCACAACTCGTGATACGATTGAAGAGCAGGTAAGAATAGGAACACACCTCATACGTATAGTTGACACTGCAGGAATTCGTGAAGCTAGTGACGAGATTGAGCGTATAGGTATTGAGC
>JANTGW010000026.1 GCA_024762705.1 Sulfurimonas sp. | reverse complement strand
TAATGAATCAAGACAAAACGCCTACATACGACTTTGCCTGTGCTGTTGATGATATGCTGAGTGATATTTCTTGCGTTATCCAAAGTGAAAATCAAATAAACAATACAGCGAAGCAAATACATGTAAGGAATCAGCTTAGATACGATAAGAACATTGAATATACGTTTCTTCCAGATATCTCACATGATGATAAAATAAGTGTAAAGAGCCTTTTAGAGGAAGGGTTTTTACCTGAGGCTATTTCAAATTATTTAATATCAACAGTATTTAATCCTCCAAAAGAGATTTTTACAACAAAAGAAGCAACAGAGTGGTTTGATTTGGAAAAAGTTTTAACAGAACCTGTAAACTTCGATATAGATACACTTAAATTTTTAAACAAAGAACATCTAAAAAATCTGGATGCAAAGGAACTGTCACGTTATGTCGGTTTTGCAGATGAAGAAATAGGTGAATTGGCACGTATCTATCTTGATGAAATATGTACAACAAAAGAGTTGAAAGAAAAAATCGCACCAGTTTTTACAACTAGAAATATTCCAAAAGAGTACACCCAAGAAGCCGACACCGTAATAAAAGCGATCAAAAATGCACCCTACTTTGAAGAATATGATGATTTTAAAAACCACATAAAAAAAGAAACAGGTTTAACAGATAAAAACCTGTTGCCAATACTGCAATTACTGCTATTAAATGATGAAAACGGACCCGATGTTGCAAAGGTCTATAAATATCTTAAAAACTATATCAAGGAGATTATTAAATGAGCACATTAGTTGAAATCATCCAAGGCATTGGCGGTATTTTTATAGGATTGGTCAATATTTATATCTGGGTAATTATCATAACGGCATTGTTGAGCTTTGTTAATCCGGATCCATATAATCCGGTTGTTCAGTTTCTTTATAGGATTACAAATCCTGCCTATGTCTTTGTAAGAAAATTTATGAGAACAGACCTCAATGGGCTTGATTTTGCGCCACTTATTATTATTATAGCACTACAGGTGCTTATTGTTATTGTGCAGTCTGTGCTTTATTGAAAATCAATACTGCTTAAAAACGAGTGTTGCTGAACTTTTTTCTGTTTGAATATCTAGATTTAACACTGAACCTTGTTGTTTTGCGAAACCGACAAGGTAGTACTTGTTCCATTTTGAATCAAAAGAAGTAAGTTCTGTAAACTCATTTTGAGTAGACAGCTCCTCTACTAAGAGTGCAGGAGTATCATTTAAATAAAAGCTGATAGTGTTGTTTTTGTCTTTTATATACAGATATACATAAAAATATTCATGCTGAGTATAAAGTTCCGGTTTTACTTTGTTAAGATACACAGCCGAAACCATGCCCTCCACTTCAGACTTATTATTTATAATTTTGCTACTTTGCAAATTGTCTTCCGCAAGCTCTTGAACATCAGACAATGCAAACCTTTCAAAGGCACTTTTCTGTGCACACCCTAAAAAAGTCAGCATGAGCAACAATGTCGGCAGTAAAAATTTCATTTTAGACCCTGTTTTTTTCAAGAATTATATCTTATTAAACTCTTCTTTTGTATAATAGCTTAAAATTTAAATAAAAGTCCCATATTGAAAAAAAGAT
Source organism: Sulfurimonas sp. (assembly GCA_024762705.1). The sequence goes on along the minus strand of JANTGW010000026.1, from coordinate 7,982 downwards.
TAGCAGTTGCATTTACAGGACCGTCCAACAGCGGTAAAACGACATTAATACTAAAAGTTGCAAGAAAACTTATTCATGAACACCATTTGGAAGTGGCTATCATAAAACATGACCCAAAAGACAAGGCAAGATTCGATGTTGAGGGTAAAGACAGCTACAAGTTCAGCGATACGGGTGCAGAGGTCATAGTAACCTCTCCTCACAGAACAACATACTTTTCACATCGTCATGCAGAACTTGACGAAATGATACGAATGTTTCATGATTTTGATGTCTTGCTCGTTGAAGGATTAAAAAATTTGCCTCTGCCTCGAATAAGTATATTTAGAAACAATATAGATGAAGATTATTTTCCATATATGAATGCATTGGCAATTGATGAAAGTATAGATATAAGCAATTATAAATTGCCAAAAGATGTGGATATCTTAAATCTGAATTCTACAGATGATGTCATTTCATGGATAATGAAAAATGCAAAAAAAGTTTAAAAAGGAATATAAATGAGAGATATATTTGATGCTATTCAAAAAAGTGCAAAAAGAATTAAAGAAGCGATAGATGTAAAAGATATAGGCTATTCACAGCAAGAAAACAGCTCTGGAGAGACACAGTTGGAACTGGACATTAAGTGTGATATGATTATAGAAGAGGAATTTTCGAAGGTTTCCTCTATTCATACAGTCGCAAGCGAAGAAAAAGAGCATGAAGAACTACTGCATGAAGATGGAAAGTATTTTATAGCTTATGACCCTCTTGACGGTTCATCTTTAGTAGATGTCAATCTCAGTGTAGGTTCTATATTTGGGATCTATGAGGATGAATTTGGCACTAACAAAATGGTTGCTGCATGTTACGTTGTTTATGGGCCTCGTGTTGAAATGGTCTTTTCTCAAAACAAAACAAAGCTCTATCTTTTACAAGCCGGCGAATTTGAGTTTGTAAAAGAAATAAGGCTTGGTGAAAAAGGTAAGCTTATGGCTCCAGGTGGTACACAGCAAAACTGGGAAAAATATCATAAAGCGATGATTGACGGGTTCTTTGCTGAGGGGTACCGTTTACGATATTCAGGCGGTATGGTTCCTGACCTGCATCAAATACTTCTTAAAGGCGGTGGACTTTTCAGCTACCCTGCTACAAGTGATAAACCAGAAGGAAAACTTCGTCGTCTTTTTGAAGTTTTTCCATTTGCATTTATTTACAAAACTTCAGGTGGAGAAGCCATTGACGGTAAACAAGACATTATGGAACTTGGTCATGCGCATATACATGATACATCACCATGTTTCTTTGGCTCAAAATATGAAGTTGATCGTGTAAAAGAGGTTTATTCAAAAAATGGATGAAAAACCTAAGGACAAATTTGAACTGCATCTTGATGAGATGATAGTCAAAGTACAACAGTGCCAAGAACAAAGAAATCATCCAAGCTGTAGTAAATGTGAACTTTATTTCGGCTGCGAGACAAGAGATGAATATGTCAAAGCTGTGTATAACAGTATGTCCAAAGGTGATACCGGTGGATTTGAGTTTTAAATCTATTGGCAATCGATGACATTTTAGATAAAATACATTAAATATTTAACAGGAAGAAAAATTGAGTAAATACATAACAACACCTATATACTATGTAAACGGAGAAGCTCATATTGGGCATGCTTATACGACTTTTATAGCTGATACAATGGCAAGATATGAAAGATTAAAAGGTGAAGATACTTTCTTTTTAACCGGAACTGATGAGCATGGACAAAAGATAGAAGAGTCTGCAGCAAAAGCCGGTAAGCCTACACAGCAGTTTGCAGATGAGATCAGTGCGACATTTAAAAACCTTTGGGATGAGTTTGAAATCAGTTATGACAAATTTATACGTACGACTGATGAAGACCATATGAAAGGTGTTCAAAAAGCTTTTGAAGTCATGTATAACAAAGGTGATATCTACAAAGACTTTTACGAAGGTCACTATTGTGTCAGTTGTGAAACATTTTTTCCTGAAACACAGCTGGTAGATGGAGAGTTTTGTCCGGATTGTGGCAGAACTACAAGTGTTGTCAAAGAAGAAAGTTACTTTTTTAAACTTTCAAAATATGAAGACAAACTACTAGAACATTATGCTCAAAATCCTGATTTTATTATGCCTCGTTCACGTGCTAATGAAGTAGTCAACTTTGTAAAAGGCGGACTGCGTGACCTTTCTGTGACACGTACCTCTTTTAGCTGGGGTGTGAAAATGCCTAAAAGTATCGGTGATGATAAACATGTAATGTATGTTTGGTTGGATGCTCTTTTAAACTATATAACAGCACTTGGATACGGTACGGACGAAAAACTCATGAACTACTGGCCTGCTGATGTGCATTTTGTAGGTAAAGACATTCTTCGTTTTCACGCTATCTACTGGCCTGCATTTTTAATGAGCCTTGATCTGCCTTTACCAAAACATATTGGTGCGCACGGATGGTGGACACGTGACGGTGAAAAAATGAGTAAGTCAAAAGGCAATGTTGTTTCACCTAAAGAAGTGGCAGATGCTTACGGTGCTGAAAACTTACGCTACTTTATGCTCAGAGAAGTTCCTTTTGGGCAAGACGGTGATTTTTCTCAAAGAGCTTTTATAGACAGAATCAATTCTGAACTCAGTAATGATCTTGGAAATTTACTTAACCGTATTATAGGGATGAGTGGAAAATACTCTGATTTTGAGATAGACAGTGTTGATGTTCTCAAGTACCATCAAAAAGAGATAGATGCAATGAATACCATTTTGGATTCACTTGACTCTTTTCTAGAAAAACTACAGCCTCATAGATACCTTGAAGAGCTCTGGAAGCTTTTTTCCATCGGAAATGGTGTGATTCAAGAGTATGAGCCATGGGTTAAGATGAAAAATGGACAAAAAGATGAAGCACTTGCCACTGTTGCTTTAGTTGCAAACGTTTTAGCAAAAGCGGCAGTTATGCTGCATCCAGTAATGCCAAAAACTACCAATATCATTGCTGATGCGCTTAGTTTTAACATTAATACGCAAAGCTATAATGAGCTCATTGTAGATAAAAAACTATTGAAATTATTTAATATTAAAAAAGTTCCTCCTCTCTTTCCTCGTATTGAAGAGCCATTGATGCAAGAAGCGCCAAAAGCTGAACCTACGACTACAAAAGAAGAACAAAAAGCCAATGCTTCTACGGATAAAAAAGCAAAAGAGGACGATAACCTCATAGAGATCGGTCAGTTTTTTGAAACATCATTAAAAGTGGGTACTGTTGTTGAGGCAGAGGAAGTGCCAAAAAGTAAAAAACTCTTAAAACTGCAAGTAGATCTTGGTGAAGGTAAAAACCGTCAGGTCGTAGCAGGAATTAAAGAATTCTATTCACCACAAGATCTTGTAAATACTCAGGTCTGTGTCGTTGCGAACCTAAAACCTGCAAAACTTATGGGTATGATGAGTGAAGGAATGCTTCTTGCTGCTAAAGATGAAGACGGACTCTGTTTGATCAGACCGGAAAAACCTAAAAAAGCAGGCACACCTATTGGATGAGACTTGAAAACACTCTAGCACTTACGCATGGAGAGCTTATAAACACTCCTTTTGTAAACAGTTTTAATAATATTGTTTTTGATGTAAAAGCTGTAAAAAGAGGGGATCTTTTTGTTGCTTTTGATGAAAATAACATAGAAGATGCCATTTTTAATGGTGCCTATGGTGTTATGTTTGATAAACCTACACAGATAACAGACAGTGAAATAGCCTGGATAAAAGTACAAGACATTGAAGATGCCTTACGGCGTCTTCTGCGTTTTGAGCTTATAAATAAAGAAATATCTGTCTATGCATGCGATGAAATTATACTAAAACTTGCATTGCAGGTTGTTACCGAGCCGAACTTCATTGCACTAAACGGGGATATAAAGTCAGTATTTAAAGAGCTATCAAACATAGAAAATGGCTCTACTGTGCTCTTTAGCCCTGCTCTCACTTCAGAAGATTTGTTTACAAACATTAAAGAACTACCAAAAAACAAAGCACAAAGTATCAATATCGTAGAACAGACTCTTTTTGAAACGTCTTTTATATACGACAATATATTTTATGAAAGACAGCTTGTCTCGCCATTTTTCATGCCCTACCTTGAGCAGCTGCTTTATTTGTTTAAAATTTTAAAAATAAACTTCAGACTTAGGAAATTCACACCAATAGATCATTTTGAAGCAGTTTTTACAAATAAAAACTTTGAGATCAAAGATTTTGGAACGAGTGATAAGGTGTTGATATTTGAAAAGAGTACTTCGCTCATAGAAAATGAAATAAGTTTTTTGCAAAAACAGGCTACATGGGCAAAGATTATTTACATTGTTCCTTTTACATGCAAGCAAGTACTCAGTCCAAGTATTTTAACCCATGATAGTATTTTTCTTTATAAAAATAAAAATGAAATAAAGAATATTTTACATTCCAACACTTTTCATTTTGCGCTTATTGTCGGTGCAGACAAATCAATTTTAGCAAAACCTCTTGTTACAGATACACAGGTTTCACTATTCGACTTTAAATAGCTCCAATTGCTCATTTAGGCTTTTTGCACTTTGCTGCACATTGATTACTTTTGAATATATTTCATCTAAAGATGCTTTGTTTTCAATCGAAATGCCGTCAACACTGTTAATGTGATCAATAATCTTCTGACTTATTTGTGCAAGTTTGACAGAAACCTCTTCGGAATTTTTAGCTATTATTGCTGCTTCTTGTATATATTTGGAACTGTCTATAATCTTTTCTTCAACTTTTGTAGTATGGTCTGCCAAATGAGCAATAGATTTTGCATTTGTATCAATTTGTGTGCTCGAATCATGAATGGACTGTACTATAACACTTACTGTAGCATTGATGTCTGAGAGTCCTGATTGTGTTTTTTCTGCTAGTTTTCTTACTTCATCAGCAACAACTGCAAATCCTCTACCATGTTCTCCGGCACGAGCAGCTTCAATAGCAGCATTAAGAGCCAATAAGTTTGTCTGGTCAGCAATATCATCAATAATACCAAGAACAGACTTAATGTTTTCAGCATCTTTTGTTAACTCTGCAAGCGAGATAGCTATCTCGTTTTCTTTATCTGAAACCATATTTACATTTTCAACCAATTCAACTATATCATTTTGTGCAACAGTCAAATTATCTACTGCCACAGAAACTTTTTGAGTTGTCTCTTTACTGTCAAGCATAGAATCTTGAAGTACTTCTTGAACTTCTGAGCCTATTTGAGTTGCCTCTTTAATATAGTCTCTTTCTTGTTGCATTTTTTTATTAATCTGAGTCAGACTGTTTGTAATTTCCTCAATATCAGTATATGTTTTACGCCCGGATACAATTACTCCTTTTACCATCTCGTGCACTTTCTCTATAAAGTTATTGAAATATCTTGATGTTTTTCCGATTTCATCATTCGATTTTTCAACCAGTCTTTTGGTTAAGTCCCCTCTTCCTGTCGATATTTCTTTGGAGAGTTCGGCAAGCTTGTCCATAGGTGCGAGTATGAGAAATTTGATAATTACCAGTAAAATCAATAAAATAATCAGGCTTGCTACAATAAAAATGACAATAAGAGAAATGAGTGCAGAACTTGCTTCTTCTGCGGTTGCTCGTACCTCTGCAATAGGTTTAGCCAACAGTAAAATACCTATATTTTTCCCTGTAATGTCTTTCATATCATTATATGTATAAAAATATGTTTCGTCGATCAAATAACCGTCTGATTTTAATTTGTCCAGGTTCAAAGCTGAAGCTTTTGTTAAAAAGTTCTTATCAACTTTTTCATCACCGTTATCTACATAATATGGACCAACCAAAACAGGACTTTTAATATACTTTGCAACCTCTAGTTTTTTCTTATCCACAAGAATAAGCATTTTTCTTTTGTCTTTAGGATTGGTTTTTTGATACGAAAGAGAGTTTAGGCGCAAAATAAAATCAACACTGCCCACATACTCTTTTTCTCCATCTTCAGCATAAATAAGCGGTGCGACTGAAACCATCATTATACCGCCTCTTGTTACTTCAAGTCCAACTAAAGGTTTTTGTGTTTTTTGGACAAGTTTTACACTCTGCCTCATTCCTACATTTGCACCATATGCATTTTTATTCCATGATTTAACATAAGATGTGCTCATTAAATCTACTATTTGAATTAAAGGGTTTTTAAATGAGTTGTTGTCAACCAAAGCTTTTCTTACATTATAGATTTCTTTAAATATAGCTTCTCTGTCTTCATCATACATACCGTTTATAATCGCACTGTCTGATGATATAGTGATTACAATATTTTTCAGCTGCTCAAGTTTGTTTTTTAAATCTTTTGACATACCCTCTTGAAGAGCAACTTTCTCTTTATTGTATATATTACTCTCAATTTTATCTCTTTTTGAGAACATAACAATAGATATAATAACAAAAGATATGATTATCACCGGAACCAAGGCAATCAAAAGCTTACTGAGCAAATTAAAGTTTTTTGTATTCATTTGGAAGCATCTCCTCTTCATTTATAACTAAAGATAATAATAACTTAATAATATAAAATATATATAAAACTTTGGATTTTTAACAAATAATGATATATTATATATCATTACTATAACAAAAAAGAGATAAGAAAATGAATCGTAGAGACTTTTTAAGCACAGCCACTGTTGCCTCGGCAGCCATAGCACTTAATGGATGCAATGAAGGTAATCATGTTGCAATTGACTATTCAAAACATCCAAAAGCACATGACGCAGCCGTTAAAAAGGTGCATTTTAATAAAAACAAAAAAACGGTTATAAAACTTGCCACAAGCTGGCCTGCTCATTTTCCTATAATGGGTATGGGCGTTGAAAAATTTGCACAACGAGTGAATGAAATAAGCTCTGAATCATTACAAATCAAGATCTATCCTAAGAATACCCTTGTACCTGCTTTGGCAGTTTTTGACGCCTGTTCAAGCGGTCAGATAGACGCTTTTCATTCAGGACCGTACTACTGGAAAGGAAAAAACTCTGCTTTTTCACTTTACAGCGGTATTCCTTTTGGTTTTACAGCAGAAGAAGTAAATTCATGGATGCTTTATGGCGGAGGAATGGATCTGTGGAGAGAACAGTATGCAAAATACAATTTGCATCCTTTTTTAGGTGGAAACACAAATATTCAAATGGGCGGATGGTTTAGAAAACCCATTAACTCCTTGGAAGATATGCAGGGTTTAAAAATGCGTATTCCAGGGCTTGGAGGAGAAGTCTTCTCGCGCATGGGCGTCAACCCTATCCTATTACCTGCTGGAGAAATATATACCTCACTCGAACGTGGTGTCATCGATGCAACTGAGTGGGTCGGTCCTGCTCTTGATATCAAAATGGGCTTTTATAAAGTTGCACCTTATTATTACTCCGGATGGCATGAGCCCGGTTCTGTACTTGAATTGACATTCAATAAATACATCTGGAGCAAATTATCACGGGAACATCAATCAATGATTGAAGTTGCTGCAAGTGAAATGAATACAAATATGGCTACAGAATTTCATTATGAAAACATACATGCTTTGCAAAAACTTAAAAGCCTGAATGTAAAACTTGCAAAGTTTCCTGACGAAGTAACCAATGCAGGTAAAAAAGCACTTCGAGAGGTTATTGCTGATTTGAGCGCCAAAAACAGTGATTTTGCAAAAGTTTATGCATCGATAGATAAACATCTAAAACTTTCTAAAGAATGGAGTGAAGCTAGTTTGGGTTATTTTCTAAATATTAGGTAATTTAGGCCCTTTATTAGCTTTTAAATAGTAATATTTCAAAAAAGTTATATAAAGAGACTCTATTTGCAAAAACTGTTATTTTTAATATTCTTACTTACAATATCTGCTCAGGCATCTTTTACAGGCAGACTCATTGATGTAAATACATCAAAACCCATAAGCGCTGCAATGATCAATGATGCGCATATAAGTGTA
>JANTGW010000025.1 GCA_024762705.1 Sulfurimonas sp. | reverse complement strand
TAAACTAAAAATATTAACAAAGGATAAGCTATTACGGAACTTTTTAGTGGTCAAGCCACACAGAATAGTTTGCGATTTCAAGCGCGAGACTGACATAGGAAGTTTTGTAAAAAGTTTAGATGAAACCTCTTTGTTTACAAAAATACGGGTAGGAACACATAAAGGCTACTACAGAGTTGTAATAGAGTTAGACGGATATTATAACTACAAACTAGATCGAATCAGTGGTGGATACGTGATCACACTTTTATAGATACAAGGGTATAAATGAAGATATTTATTTTACTCATAATATACATTATGAGTGTACAGGCAGTAATTACTATTGCACCGGTTGACATAGGTGCACAACCTGGTTTTAGCGGTGGAGTCAAAGGTTCATTTGCAACCAAAAGAGGTAACACAGACAGTGATGAATACAGTGCAGGCGTTCGCATACAGTATGATAACAACAGTTCATATGTTGTATGGAGTGATATTTCATTTAGCTATGCAAAAGCATCAGGAACGGCCAATACAAATCAAACATATGCACACATACGTTACATTCATAGTCTGCATGAAAAGAATCTGAACTGGGAAGCTTTTGTGCAGTCTCAAACTGACAAGTTTACAAAGATACAAGATAGGCTTTTGGCGGGTGCCGGGCTAAGATATTATCTTGGGATGAATAAGTATGGAAGTGTTTATATAGGCTTTGGCGGTTTTGCAGAACATATTGATTATACAACAAGTATAGATCCAAGTGAAGATAATTTAAGATTAAATACTTATATTGCATATAAAAATAGGTTTACTCAAAGTGTACGGTTTTCATACATTGGGTATTATCAACCTAGAACAGATAAGTTTAGTGACTATATATTGTCAAATTCTGCAGAATTAAAAGTTACAATTTATGAAAAACTTTCAATCAATTTTGAAGTAATATACAATCAAGATACAAAGCCAGCAATCGGGGTGGAAAAATATGATTTTTCCCAAAAAACAAGCTTTATTTATGATTTTTAAAAACGAACAAGAGACTTCATGAAAGCACTTAACAAGTACCTCAAGTCACATAGTGTAAATGAAATGCATCCAGCTGAAATAGCAAAGATATTAAAAGGTCTTGATGAAAAAGATTTCAGTGAGGCCATTAAACTTGTACCAAAAGATCTTGTTGGAGATGTAGCACTTGCGTTGCCAGACAGATATTTTGACGATGTAGTGGAAAATCTGAGTGTCGACGAACTTTCCCATGCTGTCAGTGAACTGGAGTCTGATGACCAGTTGGAATTCATGCAGGAACTTGAAGATGTAGATGAAAATGTAGCTTCTAAAGTTTTTGACACACTTGATGCTGAAGATAAGCATGAAATTTCAAAACTTAAAAAGTATGATGATAACCAAGCTGGTGCATACATGCAGCTGGAGGTCTTCACTGCACGTGAAGACGAGATCGTTCAAGATGTTATCAAACGATTTGCACATTTAAGAAAAGAGAATGCTCTCGAGAATGTTCAAAACCTTTTCATTGTAGATAAAAGCAATAAATTGTTATACACGATAGGTTTGGATGACCTACTAATATTTGATTTTTCAAAAACGATCAAAGAGAACATAGAAGCGAGTGAAGAGTCTTTTGAACCGAAGGTAGCAAAGGATACGGAAGACATCAAAGAGGTAGTTAATTACTTTAAAGAGTATGATCTTTCTGTTATGCCTGTAGTTAACGATGAAGGTATTTTGGTCGGTCGTATCACTTCGGATGATATTTATGATATTATCAATGAACATGCAACAGAGCAGATGTATAATCTTGCCGGTGTGGATGATGAAGCAGAAGATGATGAAGATGTACTCAGAGCAACGAAAAAACGTGCTACTTGGCTGGGAGTTAATCTTCTGACCGCCATTGCAGCCTCTTTGGTCATCGGTCTTTTTGAAGATACTATCAACTCCATGGTAGCACTAGCTGTTTTGATGCCGATAGTAGCTTCAATGGGTGGAAATGCTGGAACACAAACACTTACTGTCGTTGTAAGACAGTTGGCCTTGGGTGAAATATCGCATTCAGATGCATTTAGGACCATCAAAAAAGAGGTTGCAATATCTTTGATGAACGGTCTGCTTTTTGCGCTTGTAATGGGTATAATAGCATGGATATGGTTTAATATGCCGATGTTAGGAGTTGTTATTGGACTTAGTATGATCATAAATCTTCTCATGGCTGGTTTCTTTGGAGCAATGATTCCATTGATGTTAAAGTTAGTGGGTATTGATCCTGCCATAGGCAGTACAGTGATTTTAACAACTGTAACTGATGTTGTCGGCTTTTTTAGCTTTTTAGGTTTAGCAAAATATATATTACTTTAAAGGAACTGTAAAAATTGGAACTCTTAATAATATTTTTTATACTTTCGGTCGGTATTTCATTTTTATGCTCAATTTTAGAATCGGTACTGCTTTCTATTAACATGTCCTATGTAGCTGTTTTAGAGAAAGAGCGACCATCTATTGGTAAACTGCTTCGACATCATAAAGTGAATATTAATAAATCAATTGCGTCTGTACTAATTTTAAATACTGTTGCAAATACTCTTGGTGCTGCAGCAGTTGGAGCTCAGGCATCAAAGATATTCGGAAATGATGCTGTCGTCTATGTTTCAGTTATACTTACTTTTGCAATTTTGTTCATATCTGAGATTATTCCAAAAACTATTGGAGCAATTTACTGGAAACAGCTCGCTCCAATAGCTGCGTATTTTATACAAGCATTTATTTGGATTACGTACCCAATAATACTGAGCACATTGGCAATTACAAACAAAATCTCAAAAGGCAAAAGGGATGCGCACTCTTTAACCAAAGAAGAATTGCTAGAAAGTATGTTGATGAGTGAGGATGAAGGTATAATAGATGAAAAAGAGTCTGATGTCATCGAAAATATGTTAAATCTTGATAACATAAAGGTCAGTGAAGTTTTAACTCCAAGAAGTGTTGTTTTCGCTTTGGATGAAAGCATGATTATTCAAGAAGTTATTAAAACCCAGCCGGCTATATTTAAGTTTTCACGTATTCCAGTTTATCAGGGTTCATTGGAAAATGTTACCGGTCTTGTGTTAACTAAAAAGATTTTCAAACAGGCGCTTCAAGATGATTCTGTGACACTTGCAACTATTAAAAAAGAGATCTTTACCATTAATGAAAATATACCGGTGAGTAAAGCACTTGATCTGTTCATATCTAAAAAAGACCACATGTTCTTGGTGACAGATAATTATGACCAGACAGAAGGAATCATAACACTTGAAGATTGTGTTGAGACGATTTTGGGTGTTGAGATCATGGATGAGAGCGATACGACTGAAGATATGCGTGAACTTGCAAAAAGAAAGATGAAATTACGACGTAAAGAAAAAGAGAGCGAATAACCCTCTTTTCTTACATACCCGGAATTCTTGGTATCTTACCGAGTTTTGAGTTACGGCAGTAAAATCCCCATCCTTTTTTCAGCCAGTGACCTATGATCGGCATCGGTAGCATAAATGCACGTTTTTCATCTCTGTAAACAAAAGCCGCTCCATCACCGGTGTCCATGACACATAAGATGTTTAAGTGCTCATGATACCCTTTGAAGTCACTTCCTCCATTATCGCGCTGTTCAATGTTGTGTGCTGTATTTTTGGCCATGACCTCTGCAACATGTCCCTGTTTTGCTCTCCAGTCATACCCTTCGAGTGCTGCGACATCTCCAATGGCATATATGTTACTCATAGAACCGTCTTCATTGAGTACACAGGAGGTATCATCTGTTTTTACAAAGCCTGCATCATTGGTAGGCAGGTCGGAATTTTTAATTACCTCATGGCCATCACCCGCCGGAATGAACATAGTAAAGTCAGAATCCAATTTGCTGTCATCTTCGAACACAATGCCGTCTTTTTCAAACTGTTTGATCTTTTTACCGAAATGCTGTTTAATATTGAGCTTATTAAACATTGTATCCATCATCTTCAGGGCTTGTGGACCCATACGTTTGCCTGGTTCGGCCATTGGAGCAAAAAAAGTCAGTTCGAAGTTTTCTCTTATGCCTTTTCTCTTCAGTAAGTTATGTACATTAAAAAGCAGTTCAAATCCCGGTCCGCCACGCACGGCGGATGTATCTTTTGGATTGCCGCCAAAGCCCATTGCTATTTTACCGCTGCCTTTTTTTACAAGCGCATCGATTGCATCTCTTATTTTAAGTGACTGATCCGGAGCACCACAGATTGAGAGTGTGTTCTCTATTCCGGGTGCTTTCATTTTTGATGCACCCATAGCAAGGATCAGATAGTCATAATCATTGATGACTTCTCCACTTGCAAGCGTAACAGAGTTGTTTTCTTTTGAAATAGCTGTTACTTCGTCTATGAGAAGATTAAATCCGTGAGCACGCTGTAATTCTTTTAGATCTACACAAACATCTTCAAATTCACTCTCATGCGTTGGAATCCAGATAGAAGTAGGGTAGATATAAAAATACTCTCTGTCACTTACAAGCGTGACATCATAGTTCATTTTCTTTAAGTATGATGCAGCGTCAACTCCGGCAAAGCCACCGCCTAAAATAAGTACTTTTTTCATAATGCAACCTTTATTTGTTTATATTATACAAAATATTACCCTAATTGATGTTAAAAATATATTAAATATGGTATTTTTATCGTCAGTTTGATTTTTTGTTAATAAAGTATACTGCAACCATACTGATAAGTCCACCGACAATTATATGTAGCTGTAAAGGCTCATCCAAAATAAGCCAGGCAGAAAAAAGAGCGAAGAAAGGGACTAAAAACATAAAAGAACTTGTTCTTTGGCTGCCGAGTTTTCCGCTGGCTACAAAGAAGATGGTCGTAGCAACAGTTTGACCCAGTACTGCAAGATAGATAAGCGCGATCCAAAATTTTACACCTTGCGCAAACACAGCGCTGAGATCTGCATTGTATGCATACAAAAAGCTAAAGAAGGTGGCAATGACTGAAATGAAAAAACTATAGTGTACCGGATGTATATGCTTTTGGGAATGCTGTGAAAGCAGAGTGACACCGGCCCAGATGAGCGCACAAAGTAAGAAGTAGACGTTCGATCCGTTTAAAAAGAGAGAAAGATCATTGAGCTGGAGTAAAATGTAGCCGCCAACAAGTCCGAGCACAAGTCCAAAGTATTGTTTCATTGTTAGTTTAGTCTTAAAGAGTATGACGACCAGTAAAAAGGTCATGATAGGGCTGAATGTCGTAATGATGACACTTCCCGCTCCCGCAAGCCCGTATTTTATACCTAAAAAAGCAAATACCATAAAGGCAATGTTTAAAATAGAACTGAAGGTTATGTATTTGAGTGAACCGCGAGTAAGCGTTATAGGTGTTTTAAAATAGTATAAAATAGGTAAAAATGAGAGACTCATCAGAAAAAAACGCCAAAATATGACGACATCCATCGGCATTGAAAGGGTGAGAATCTTTAAAGCCGTCCATCCTCCACCCCATAGCAGCATAGCCAGGACTAGAAGATATTCGTACTTTCTATCGTCGTTTTTCAAATTCATCTACGATTTTTGTGACGATCAGATCAGAGGTTACATTGAGTGAAGTTCTACACATATCAAGAATCCTGTCAACTGCTACAATTAACGCCATATACTCAACCGGAAGTCCGAGTTGATTAAGAATTATTACCATCATAACAAGTGAAGCACTCGGCAAGGCCGCAACACCTACACTCAGCGCAACGACAGTAATGCCTAAAAGAATCTGGTCTCCCAGACTCAATGCAACACCAGATAGGTTGGCTATATATAAAACGGCAACACTTAAATATGCTGCTGTTCCGTCCATAGAGACTGTCGCACCCAATGGCAGGACAAAAGAAGCCGTCTTTTTATCGACTTCACCTATCTCTTCAACTACGCGCATACTGACCGGAAGCGTAGCAGCAGAAGATGCCGTGGAAAAGGCCATGATCGGTGCTTCACGAACATCGCTGAGATAAGAATACGGGTTTACTTTTGTAAAAAATTTCAGTACGCCTGGCAGTGTTATGAGTGCATGAAAGAGTATAACGCCGACAACAAGTAAAACGTATTTGTAAAGCCCAAATACGACTTCAATGCCCTGCTCGGCTATAACATAGGAGATAAGAGAAAAAACACCGATAGGTGTGAGCAAAATAACCCACTCAGCCATTTTAAGCATCGCTTCACTCACTGCTGTAAAAAAAGTGTTCAAAGTCTCTTGCTGTTTGGGAATGAGATAGAGTGAAGCCACACCAAAGAAAATGGCAAAGACAATGATCTGCATCATTTTTCCCTCGCTTAAAGCATGAAAAATATTTGTAGGAATAAAACTCAATAGCATACTCTCAAAAGAAAAAGGTGCAAGTGCTGCAGCTTTTACATACTCAAGTCCTTCGCCGCTGACCTGCTCGCCTATATGAAAAACATTCATTGCGATGATTGCCGTAACAACGGCAAGTGCAGTTGTCAAAACATACAGACCGATGGTCTTTATGCCCATTCTTTTTAAGTGTTCAATGGAACCGAGTCCAAGTATGGCAATATAAATACTGGCAAAGACAAGAGGAACGACAAGCATTTTCAAAAAGTAGACAAAGGCGGTACCTATCATCTTTTGTTTGAGGGCAAGTTCCGGGAACAATATACCAAACAGTGCCCCTGCAATTATGCCAAAAACCACGAGTGTATTGGTTGTTGCATATTTTTTTATTCTTTTTATCATTGTAGCTCTCCTACATTTTTCAAAAGTTCACAGAAGATTTTTCTTTATCCAGTATGATAGCACATAAAGTCCCCAAACATGCTGTTTAAAGCTGCCTTTGGATGCTGTACTTACATATTCGTCGAGTTTCTTTTTATGAAACATGCCTGTTTGCTCATTGACCTCTGTTATGAGATCGATCTTTTTTGAATTGATGAGGTATTCCATATAAGGATTGGAAAAACCTTTTTTCTTTCTTGTAAGTATATCTTTACCCAGTTTGTTATGCATGAGCTGTTTTAAAAGCGACTTTGTTATACCATCTTCATAACGCAGTTTTGGATCAATGCTAAAAACTAAAGAAGCGAGTTTATGGTCTAAAAAAGGAGTACGGGATTCGATGGAGTGCGCCATGCTGACACGGTCAAGTTTCATCAAAAAATGCTCTGCTTGAAAGAGGTTTAAGTCAATATAAGAGTACCAGATGCTTTCATCATTATGCCTAGAAATTTCAAAACGCTCTCTGTAGTCTTGTATGTACTTCAGACTTTCGTCATCTTTGACATTTCTACGCATCAGCTGATTTTTCTGCAGGTCCGTGAATTTTTCTCCCGATGAGCGAAAGAGCAGGCTCTCATCAAAGATCCTTTTATACCATTCCCACTCTCTGTTCATGGAAAAGTTGGCACGAAAGTATTTTTTGAGCCAGTTTTTGTGTGCCAGAGTTGCTGCGTTTTGTATATCGAGGTATTCAAAATATTGTCTGTAGCCTAAAAAGAGCTCATCTGCTCCCTCTCCACTCATCACGACCTTGTAACCGTCTTTTTTGATCTGCTCAAACAAAAGATACAGGGGAACTGCTGCAGGGTCATTGAGCGGTTCATCAAGTGTATCGAGCACTTTATCGCTGGCATGAATGAACTCATATTCATCTATTTCGACTTGGATGTTTCGTAGGCCTAAACTCTCGGCACTTTTCTTTGCATTTGCTCTCTCATCATACTTTGCAAACTCTTTGTAGCCAAGCGTATACGTTTGCAAATCTATATCTTGCTGTTTTGCAAAATAGTTCAGGGTAGCACTGTCTATACCACCTGAGAGCAAAGAAGCCATAGGAACGTCTGCACTTAATCTCAAAGAAATGGATTTTTGCAGTTCCTTTTCTAATAAACTAACAGCTTCATCTTTGTTTGTTATGATGTTTGGTTTGTTATCAAGCAGGTCAAAATAGCGTTTACATGTAACATGTCCTTGCTTATATACCAGGTACTCTCCAGCGGCAAGTTTTTTTATGCCCTTGTAAAATGTATGCGGAGGTGTGGGTGCTAAAAAAGAGAGATAAGAAAGAAGCGCATCGTTGTTGAGTTTACATGTAGACAAAAAAGGTTTGATTGCTTTTAGTTCTGAAGCAAAAACAAAAGAAGAGCCTTCTATGTAAAAAAGCGGTTTTTTGCCGAGCCTGTCACGAAAAAGATAGAGAGTGTCTCCATCCATAAGTGCTATGGCAAACATGCCTCGAAGATGCTGTACGAAATCAACTCCCCATTTTAAATAGGCCGCTATGATGACCTCGCTGTCACTTTGCGTTTGAAAGTCAAAGTCGAGTTCACGCTTGAGCTCTTCAAAGTTATAGATCTCACCGTTAAAAGAGAGCAGAATGTTTTTATATTTGAGCGGTTGATGACTTCTGTGATGGGTGTCTAAAATAGAGAGTCTCTGATGCGCAAAAAAGAGGTTTTGTTTTTGAACAATACCGCAATGATCAGGCCCACGGTGGGACAAAAGAGAAAGGGCATGTTTTGCCTGTGCTTCATTGTATTCGCCGATAATGCCGAAGATCGCACACATTATTTAAAAAACCCTACAGTAATGTCATGCTCAAGGTAGCCTTCTTGTAACTCTACATCCTTTACATGTAAGCTTTTCGCAAGCGTGTTTATAGTCTCAATATTGATGTAATTGTACGTTTTACTCTCTTTTTCACCGTATAAAGCATTGAAGATGAAACCTTTTCTACTGGATTCAAAACAGTTGCGTATAAAAAGCTGTGTCTCAAAAGCTGTCAAAATGTTCAAAGCTCCACTGCAAATATAATAGTCTGCCAAAGGAAGTTGCTCTGTGGTTATGTCGGCATGTATAATTTCACATGCTGTTTTTTGTACGGCAATTTCACACATCTCTTTGAGTGAATCTATACCGATATAGCGCTTTACATGTAAGGAATTGGCTTGAAGGTAATGATAAAAGTCACCAAAACCGCAGCCTGCATCGACTATGGTCTCATTTGAAAAGTTGTTATGTACTAAAAGTGAGAGAATCCTCTCAAAACGGATAGACTGATGTGCATCAGATGACCAGTTAAGACCGCAGGAGTTAATGCCGTGTTTTTTCAGTGCTGCCAAATAAAATTGTCGATTGTCGATACGCGGCATAAGGCTCCTTTTTATAAATGCTATTATATAATAATTCAAAGGAAAAATCATGAGAATTGCAATAGTAGGTTTGGGCGGTGTCGGCGGATATTTGGCAGCATCATTTGTTAAAAGTGGTCTGGATGTTGTGGGTTTTGCCAGAGGATCACATTTAGAAGCTATAAAAAAGTCCGGTATTACCATCAAAGAAGATGAAGATGAGTGGAATGTCCCGTTACATGTAAAGCATCTTGATGAAGCCGAGGGCTATTTTGATGTGGTGCTGTTTTGTACGAAAAGTTATGATCTTTTGTCTTCTTGTCAGAGTATGCAAAAACATATAGATGCAAATTCTATACTGCTCTCTTTTTCAAACGGTGTGAATAATGGGGATATGTTAAGAGAAACCTGTGATGCAAGAGTACTTGATGCCTGTACCTATATCCTCTCACATATTGAAGCTCCGGGCATTATCCGTAAAAAAGGCAAGGTGTTTGCTGCTGTATTTGGAGGAGAAGATACTCAGGCGGTTGAGACGGTGGCATCATTGTTCGAGAGTGCACAGCTTCGCTATAAAACCCCACAGAACATCAAAGAAGCACTCTATAAAAAGTATATTTTCATTGCAGCCTTTGCGACATTGACATCGTATTACGATGCAAGTATCGGTGCGATCTATGAAAAGCATTTCGATGAAGCAAAAAGACTCTTAGAAGAGATTGCCGAATTTGCAAAAGAGACACAGGGCATAGATATATCTGATGAGGTTGAGAAGTCTCTGCAAACAGCGGCAAAAGTACCGTATG
>JANTGW010000024.1 GCA_024762705.1 Sulfurimonas sp. | reverse complement strand
ATGAAGGGTATATTACAAAAAAAAAGTAAAGATGTCAATACCTTTAGTCATAATGACTAAACTTATCTTATCTTTACATATAAGCTTGTTTGACATCTTTTTTGTTTATGTTTAATTTATCGATAAAAATACTGTTTTAGTAAAAATAAAGTTTAATATATGTATAATTCCACCCTCTTAAACGATGTCAAGGTAGCTCAGCTGGTTAGAGCGCTGGTCTCATAAGCCGGAGGTCGAGAGTTCAAGTCTCTCTCTTGACACCATTTTTAAGAGTTTTTTATATATTCCGGATTAGCTCAGCGGTAGAGTAGGTGACTGTTAATCACTTGGTCACTGGTTCGAATCCAGTATCCGGAGCCACTTTTTTTAATGATTTCCAATAAATACTATCTTTTTAACTTATTTATTTCATTGTTATACGTATATTCCAAAAATAGAGTACAATTTAATTGAGCATAAATAAAGAAAATACTCAATTAAAGGATAAAACATGTACAAACTCTTTTTTGCTATAGGATTTTTATTTATCGTATTGGGTGTTTTGGCTTATTTACTCAACGGGCATCTTTTCAGGCTTCCTGGTGACATCGTAGTAGAAAAAGAAAACTTTAGTTTTTATTTCCCTATAACTAGTATGATACTCATAAGTGTTATTTTGAGTCTTCTTTTTTCACTGTATACAAAATTTTCTAATTAGTACACACTAGTTTTTGTGTCCAACGCTCTTAGCGCCGATGTTGCCTTCTGTATCCATCTTATATGCCGCACCAAATCCCAGTACAAGGCTTTTTTCCTGTGGTATCAGTTTGATGACTTTAAAATCTTTCATATCCCGTAAAAAAGAGAGGGCATCGCCATACCTTGCATCAAAAAGTTGCAATATTTTTTCTGCTTCAGGTTCCAAAGCACACTGAGCACTAAAATAGAGTCGATTTCTTGCATATATATGATTTGCTTTTGATTCATCTTCTATGATCATTACATGTGCTTTTTTTGTTTCTATCATGTTTGTGTAGTGTGGAAGCATCGAACTTATGCATATAAAGTAGTTACCCTCTAGTTTTACAAAAGGAGAGTAGCTTGTCAGAGGTGTACAGTCTGTATCGACCGTAGATATTATGAGGCTGTATTTGTCTTCATCAAAGCTTTCAAATTGCTTTTTTACATCTTCTTGGCTTAACTGGTTCATTTATAATCCTTGAATTTTCAATATTATACAGTTTAACAAGAAAAATAATTGTAAAAAGTTCTAAATATGCATATAATGTTAAGCTTGAAAGAAAATACAGTAAAGGGGAAAAATGCACATAAAAAACATTAAGAAAAAGTTTCAAAAAGATGGCTTTGTTGTACTGAAAAATTTTGCACCTCATGAGTTATGCGATCAAATAAAAGAAAAAGCATTAGAGCATTTTAAAAGTAAGATCCCCCCTTATGAAACTGAAGAAGAATACACCCAAAAGACAAATCAAAAGCAGGTAACACTCCGTCGTTTACGCCATGTTTATGAAAGAGAAGATGTTTTTCGACAATGGATGACCAACAACGAAATACGTGATATTGCTAAAGAGATTTTTAACGATGATGTAAATCTATTGCTGGCTCATCATAACTCCATTATGACAAAAACAGCACACACAAGTAGTGAAACATCATGGCATCAAGATATTCGCTACTGGAACTTTGAAAATGACTCACTATTGAGTGTTTGGTTAGCTCTGGATGACGAATACCTTGAAAACGGACTGTTAGAGTTTATTCCCGGTTCACATGTAATGCAGTTTAAACCTGAACAGTTTGATGAGATGGATAATTTTAGAGAAGACCTCGAAGAAAATCAAAAAATCATTGCAACTAAAGTGCATGAAAACTTGCAAAAAGGCGATGTCGTTTTATTTCACGCAAAAACCTTACATCATGCAAATGAAAATCAAACTGACAAACCGAAAATATCGTTTGTCTATACACTAAAAGCACGTCACAACAAGGCTATAAGAGGAACACGTAGTGATGCGCTAGAAGTGGAATTATAGGAAGTTCTCTTAAGCACCGCCACCTATATCAGCATGAAGGTCAAGATAATGTTTGTCATTACGAGGCATAGTTTCACTCATATCACGAGCTTTTTTAAGAGCTTTAATGACTTCTTCGAGTTTTTCATAAGGTAGATGCACTTTCCAGTCATGCTCATCATCTCCCTCCATTGAAATTCCTATACTAACTACAGGACTGCTGAAGTCACCGTATGGTTGTTCTATATGTGCGACACTTATCTCCCCGTATCTGGAATTAGGCAGTGAGATTGTTGCTATTGGTAATGCTGATTTAGGCATTTTTTCTCCTTTATGAAGCTCATGTGAAATGGCTACAATAAAATGATACCTAATAAGACTGAAAATACTTTCCAAATATATATATAGTTGTCTGTAGACAGTAAAACAAGCATTAGATTATTGAATATTATATATGAAATTTTATGTTATTATAATACTTATGGAAGTGTAAAGAGATTATATAAACTAGAAAAATAGCTGTGACAAGCTATAGCTGCCTTTGTGTAAACTAAAAAAAGAATTAATAATCTAATTTTTATTAAATCATAAAAATTAGATTATTTTTTTAATAAATCTTTTTTTTCCGCTTACGTCTTAGATTGTTAGTGGGTACATAAAATTCTAAATTTCCAACCTTTTTCATTGTTACTTCATTACATGTAAGTAGTGTATTGAGGTTTTCTTTACTTTTTTCATCAAACAAAAGATTGATATCATCCATGGTGAGAGGACGCTTATCTAAAGTGTTGAGTATATCTTCTTTTGTATGATATGTATTATTTGGTTCTGCATGTACCCTTGAAGCTATATGAATAGGTAAGTCCGCATCAAAAGCAAGTGCTATATCATGAAGCTCTTTATAACTTACTCCTGTTACAGGATATGCAGGTGGTCTGTCTATAGTACCGATGTCAATTCTTTCACATTTTATTTTGTGGAGAACATCATTAAGTTTTTGTATCTCTTCTTTTGTGTCATTTAAATCATGAACAAACAATATCTCTATAAAAAGTTTTCCTTTATAGATTTGAGAAAAATCTATGACTTTTTGTACAACATTTTCTATCTTTATGGAAGGGTGAGGACGGTCTATTTTTTTAAATATATCTTCACTTACTGCATCGAGAGAGAGTTTTACCTGATCAAGTTTTAAAAGACTGTTAAAGACTTTTTCATCAACAAGCGTAGCACTGTTGGTCAGTATGAGCGTTTGGGTATTTCCTTTTATCTTGTTTATAGCATCTATAAGTTCATTAAGGTGAGGGTAGAGTGTTGGTTCACCATTTGCCGTTAGTGTTATGACATCTATCTTATCATGGAGATGTTTTTTAAGTTCATCGATGATTTCATCAACAGAGACAACTAGTGTCTGCTTCTCAACTGTAGCACTGGGTGCCAGTTCACAGTACAGACAGTCAAAATTGCATTGTTTGGCAGAAGGTGAGAGATCTACTCCCAGACTCATGCCAAAACGACGTGAGTTGACAGGTCCGAATATTATATTATTTTTTGCTGACACGGTGGCACTCTTGTATGAAGTGCTTAGCATTTTCAACAGGAACATCAGGAAGGATTCCGTGCCCTAGATTGAATATATGGCGTTTACCTTGCATAACATTTTGTATATCTTCTACAGCTTCTGTTGTTGCTTCTTTAGAGTAGAGACGACATGGCTCCATATTGCCTTGAAGCACATATTTGTCTCCGAGTTTCTTTTTAGCCAATTCCATAGGTGTTGACCAGTCCACACCGAAAACATCAAAGTTTCCATAAACTTTGTCTAAAAATGCAGGTACACCTTTTGGAAACATGATAATTGGAACATGAGGATATTTTTCTTTTAAGTATTCGGCAATTTCTACCATATATTTCCAAGAAAACTCATCATATTTACTTGGTTCTATTGCAGCTGCCCATGAGTCAAAGATCTGTGCAACATCTATGCCTGATTGTATCTGTTTTTCCATGTAGAGTTTGACAACATCAGTCACTTTTCTAAGGATTTTGTGCAGTAGTTCCGGATTTGAATACATCATTTTTTTACAAACATTGTATGTTTTAGTGCCTTGTCCTTCTATCATATATGTTGCTAGTGTCCAAGGTGATCCCGTAAAACCTATGAGTGCCTTGTCGTCAGTAAGTTTAGTCTTAATAAGTTTGATAGTATCATAAACATAAGTAAGTTTGCTTGCGGCTTTCTCGCCACCGATGAGTCTTTCAAGATCTTCTTCATTTTTAATCGGATCAGAAAATTTAGGACCTTCACCTTTGACAAATGATAGATCCATACCCATTTCATCAGGTATGACGAGAATATCACTAAAAAGTATAGCTGCATCAACACCAACGATATCTATCGGCTGTAAAGTAACTTCACAGGCCATTTCCGGGTTATGGCAAAGATTTAAAAAATTACCAGCTTTAGCACGAACTGCCATATATTCCGGTAAATAGCGACCGGCTTGTCTCATCATCCATACAGGAGTATAAGGTGTTTCTTTTCCAAAACATGCATCTACAAATATCTTTCCCATTTCTTTCCTTTTATTTTAAAATAATTCTTAGTGATTATGTCCAACTTTACTTAAAAAATATAAACCTACAGCAACGGCTGTAATAGAAATAGCCAAATAAAAGAGCTCAAGTGGTGTTTGGTAGCTTGCAAGTCCAACTTTTTTAAAGAATCCGACTACAAGAACCATCACAATGACTTTTGAGATCTTATCTTTAAGTTGGTCAAGATTATGAATAGACAAGATTTTACTCTGTCTTGCATTGTCTTCTCTTGCTGCATCTATGTCTGAAATAAACAGCTCATAAAGACCAAAAGAAAATAAAAGCATTACAACACCTATAAGGTATAAATCAACAGCCCCAATGATGCCACCAACGACCAGTTCGTGAAAATGTTCCGGATGATGGTGATTGACATATGTGTTTATGACCAGCTTTGCAGTATCATATATGTCAAAACTTGCAACTATAAAGAGTGCTACGGCACCTATGAGTCCAAATATGACAGCCATAAGGACCATAAATCGTGAACCCCAAAGGCTGCTTTCAAAGATTTTTTCCAACATTTTATACTCCTTCTTCTATCTCTATCCATTTCTGGGCAATTCTAACCGCATTCGTAGCAGCTCCAACACGCAGGTTATCTGCAACAACGAACATGTGCAGCATGTTATTTGAGAAAAGATCATTTCTTATTCGTCCTACAAATGTTTCATTTCGGTCAATACATGTAGCAGGCATAGGGTATAAAGCTTCATCTGGATTATCTAAAACTACGATATTTGGTGCATTCTTGAGTATTTCTCTTGCTTCATTCGCCTCTACTTGTGAATCAAAGGTCATTGTGACCGCTTCCGCATGTCCACGAAGAGTTGGTACACGAACACAGGTTGCACTTAATGCTACCTCTTTGTGCATGATCTTTGTTGTTTCATTGACCATTTTCATCTCTTCTTTTGTATAGCCATTGTCTGTAAATACATCAATTTGAGGAATGACATTGAGTGCGATTTGCTGATTGAAAGCTTTGTGCTCCGCTTCATCAAGTTTAAATGCAAAAAATGCCTGCATTTGATTCACAAGTTCTTCCATAGCGGATTTTCCGGCACCGCTTGTTGCCTGGTATGTATCAACATCAACACGAACAAGGTCATAAGCTTCATCAAGCGGTTTCAAAGCCTGTACCATTTGTATGGTTGAACAATTTGGATTTGCAATGATTCCTGATTTTTTCCATAAAGCAATATCTTCAGGG
Source organism: Sulfurimonas sp. (assembly GCA_024762705.1). Next base: position 4,450 of record JANTGW010000024.1, on the reverse strand, counting down.
TTTACTTCAGGTACAACCAATGGAACATCTGGATCCATTCTAAAGTGAGAAGTATTGTCAATGACAACAGCACCTGCTGCCACAGCAGAAGGAGCAAATTCGGCACTGACACTCCCACCGGCACTGAAAAGTGCGATCTCAACTTCTTCTCTTTCAAATACGTCATGTGTGAGTTCAATGATGTCATATTTTTCATCATTGTACTCTACTTGCAGACCTACACTTCTTGCACTTGCAAGAGGCACTAGTTTGTTCAGAGGAAAATCGATCTCTTCTAAAACTCTTAAAATCTCTTCACCGACAGCACCATTTGCACCGACAACCGCTACATTGTATTTTTTCATTTATTTTCTCCTGTTTATTTTCTATTATTTACGAATATCTAAAAAAAGTTCATCTTTTTGTATTTCATTTGTTTCACTCAATATGATAGAACGTTCTATGACTGACAACAGTTCTCGAATGTTTCCCGGCCAACTGTAAGATAAAAGCTCACTTTTCGCTTCAGGTGACAATACCTTTGTATCCAAGTTGTATTTTTTGCAGTTTTGCTCAATCATAGCTTCAGCTATTTCAAGTATTTCTTCTTTTCTCTCTCTGAGTGGAGGAATATTTAATGGAATTGTATTTAATCTGTAATAGAGATCTTCTCTAAATTCCCCCTCTTTGATTTTTGTATCTAAGTTTGCATTGGTTGCTGATACAACACGAATGTCAATTTTTATAGCTTTGGAGGAGCCAAGTCTACGCACTTCTTTTTCCTGCAGTGCACGAAGAAGCTTTGCTTGAACACCATAAGGCATTTCTCCGATTTCATCCAAAAATAGAGTACCGCCGTTTGCAAGTTCGAACTGTCCTGCTTTTGCTTCACTTGCATCTGTGAAGGCTCCTTTTTCAAAGCCAAAGAGTTCGCTTTCTATAAGATTTTCAGGAATAGCCGCCATATTAATGGCTACAAATGGTTTTTTGGCTCTTGGTGAGTTCTTATGGATGTAAGAAGCAAATACTTCTTTTCCAACACCGCTTTCACCTAAGAGTAAAACACTTGCATCTGTTTTAGCAGCTTTATCTGCAATGTTCAAAACTTTTGTAAGTGCTTCAGAACTCCCTAAAAATTCATTTTTATTTTTTCTGTTCTTCGTTACTGTTTTTTTGACCTTTTGTACAACTGCTTCACGTTTTATGGCATCTACTAAAGTGTCAACATCAAAAGGTTTGAGAAGAAAATCTTTTACACCTAAATGTATGGATTCTATCGCTCGGCTTAGAGTTGCATTGCCTGTCATAATGATGACTTCATATTTTCCGTTTAGCTCTTTTACAAATTCTATACCGTCCATTCCAGGCATATTTATATCTGTAATGATTAAATCAAAGCTTTCATCAATGCCTTTGAGCGCATCTTTTGCATTTTTAAATGTTTTTACTTCAAACTCTTTATAATCACTCATCGCAATTTCAAGAGATTTACGCATATTGATGTCGTCTTCAATGATGGCTATCTTCACAAATGTCCCTATTTTTCGGCTATTTTAAAGCAGTTATTTTAGCGAAATTATCATTAAAATCGACTTTGAAACAAGTTGTCTTAAATGTCATGGTCGTTGTGGAAGTATTTTGCAGGTTGTTTGTCTTTTCTTGATGTTCAACTAAAAGACCCAACTTAAAAAGATAATCTCTGAATTTTTCATCATTCTTTGCAATAATCTGTTTAAGATTTTTATTATTGGCTGTTTCTAAAATGAGGATATTTGAGGGGTTCCCATGACACTTGTGCATGGCATGTGAGATACTAAGTGTCTCATTGTAAATAATAGTGTCTTTTACGATATATCTGTAAGAAATAAAATATTCACCTGCATGGAGTGCAAGTGAATGAAAGAATATTATTGCGCAAATTGAGAGTGAGAAAGTGTGATTTCCATCTCTACTTCGCATAATCCCTCTTTAAAAGTCGTCTCTACAACATTGGCATTTCTAACCATTGCATCCACAGATGTTCTTACAGTAGAACGTTTTACCATCATGTTTTTGATGTAGTCTTGACCGTCAACTCTTACACCTTTTACTTTCTCAGCAATAAGTCTGTATGCATCAGCAACAGCAGCGCGTTTTGCAAGTGCGTATGCTTGAGCAGGTGATGTAGTGTTCATTGGTGCAACGCCTTGACCAACTACGCTGATTAGCATAGGTTTGTTCTTTTCTAGTACCTCACTTTGTACTGGTTCAGGCTTCGGAACTACTACTGGTTCAGGTTTTGGAGCTACTGCTAGCTTAGGGGCTGGGTGAACTGCAACTTCCGGAGCTTTTTCTTTATGCATTTCAGGGTACATTACGTTTATAGTGGTCTCTGTTGGAGCCGCAATAGTTTGTGTAGGCAGCATTTTTTGAGCAGGAGCAGGTGCTGGCTTTTCTTCAGTGGTTTGTGCTGCAAAAGATGCAACACTAAGTAATGTTAGCAATACTATAGAGTATTTCATAGAATATCCTTAAAGGAGGAGTCGTTTTAACTCCAGATTTTATAACTTTTAAGTAAGCAACTATTATTCCACTTCTAATGATGAAGATGTACTCTCGTCTTCATCATCAGGTTTTTCCTCTTTTGGACAGCGTGAAATACTTACTACTTCATCACCTTTTACTATGTATACACCAGATGTATTTCTGCTGGATTTTGAAATTGTTTGCATATCAACACGTATCATTTTTCCGGCTTTTGTTAACGCCATCATATCCATGCTTTCATCAACAATCAGACAGCCTACTATGTGTTTACCTGTTTTAGGAGTCATTTTCATAGCGATTACACCGGAGCCGCCACGGTTTGTTAGTCTGTATTCTCCGGCATCAGTACGTTTTCCTATACCTTTTTCGGAAACTATCAGTATCTCTTGGTCATCACTTGCAATGATGTTTGCATCAACGACTTCATCACCCTCATGTTTAAATTTAATACCTCTAACTCCACGAGTTGAACGTCCTTGTTCACGAGTTTTTTCTATTTCAAACTTGATACACTGTGCAAGTTTTGTGACAATGAAAAGGTATTTAATACTTTTATCTGCAATTTTTGCAGTGATGAGTGCATCATCTTCATCAAGAACAATAGCTCTAACACCATTACTTCTAATATTGCTGAATTCACTTAAATTGGTTCGTTTTACAATTCCATTTTTCGTAAAGAAAACCAATGATTTGTCTTCGCTAAAGTCAGTAGTAGGAATGATAGACTGGATCTGCTCGTCTGCTTGCAAGTTTATAAGGTTGACAACTGCCTTTCCTTTTGCGGTACGGCTTCCTTCAGGAATCTTATATACTTTTAGCCAGTGTAATTGTCCTCTGTCGGTTACAAAGAGTAGTGTGTCATGTGTATTACATGTAAAGAAGCTTTCAATAAAGTCGTCTTCATATGTCGTAACGGCAGTTTTCCCTTTTCCTCCACGTTTTTGTTTTTCATATTGTGCCAAAGGTACACGTTTGATGTAACCCCTGTGTGTAATTGTTACAACCATTGGTTCATTTGGAATGAGGTCTTCGATGTCTATGTCATCGTAATCATCTTCAATTTCTGTTCTTCTTTTTGTTGTATATGTTTCAAGTATTTCATCAAACTCTTCACCGATGATACCGTGAAGAACATCTTCACTTTTGAGAATTGATTCAAGATATTCGATGTGTTTTAGAAGTTCAGCAAGTTCATTTTCTATTTTTTCTATCTCTAGACCTGTAAGACGTCCAAGTCTCATTGCAACGATACTTGCTGCCTGGATCTCTGAGAAATCAAATTCACTGACTAGATTCTCTTTTGCCAGATCTTCATTCTTTGAAGCACGAATAACACGGATGACATCATCAATGATATCTATCGCTTTTTTCAAACCTTCTAATATGTGCGCACGTGCTTTTGCTTTTTCCAAGTCAAATATAGTACGACGGATAATAATTGTTTTACGGTGATTAATGAAATGTTTTAAAATATCAATCAGACCAAAAATTCTTGGCTCTTGATTTAATATAGATAGCATGATAATACCAAATGTCGTTTGCATTGCTGTTTGTTTAAAGAGGTTGTTTAGAACTATCTCACTCATAGCATCACGCTTAAGCTCAATAACAACACGCATTCCGTCACGGTCTGATTCATCTCTTATTTCACTGACACCGTCTATCATTTTATCTTTTACGAGGTTGGCAACATTTTCAATAAGACGGGCTTTGTTGACTTGGTAAGGAAGTTCATCAATGACAATGACATCCTTGTTCCCTTTTTTCTCTATATGTGTTTTTGCACGTACTTTTATGCGCCCACGTCCTGTTTCATAGGCATCTATAATGCCTTTTTTTCCAAAAATAATACCACCGGTTGGAAAATCAGGTGCCTTGAGGTGTTCCATAATTTCAGATAGAGTGATATTTGGGTTTTCTAAAAGTGCTTTAAGACCGTTCATGA
>JANTGW010000023.1 GCA_024762705.1 Sulfurimonas sp. | reverse complement strand
AACATTAGAGTATTTGCTTCTGGACAGTATAAAGTACAAGTATTACACTTGTACTCAGAACACATACTGGCATCAACTTTTGCTACATAATACATTTTTTCTCCTATTATGACTTAAACATAAATACTATTTATTGAAAATTGAAATCAATTTTAAGCATATTTATCAGTTATATTACATCATAAAATCAAACACTATATTTTTTATGAGTAATATTTTATGTTTTCAATCGGGAGTTTACTTAGAAATTCCTTTGAATTATCTTTAATTTACAAGATAAACACGTTTTGTAAATAAATAAAATACTGATAAAAGCCCTGAAATATATTCTGCTTGAGTACTTTCAAGCTATTGGATGTTATTTTTGATATATTACTAAATGTAACATCTAAACTTGCATATTTATTGGATATGGCTATAATTAGGAAAGTAATCTAAATGTTTGCTTTATTAATTGTTGTCTATAAGTATTTTTAACCTTGCTTAAAAATAATAATGTTTAAATTGCTGTATCGACAAACAGTTGTCAACTTAGTTTCAAAAAGGATTAAAATGGTTCAGGTAAATAGTATATTACAACCCTCAGCACTCAATGATGTGTTACATGGGTTAGAAGAAGAAGGTATTCAAGGTGTTACTGTCACAAAAGTATTAGGAAAAGGCTGTTGGGACGGAACAGAGATAGAACTTACGGAAAAAGTGATGGTGATTGTGATTGTGCCAAATGAGATTTATAAAGACAAGGCCATGGAAGCTATTCGTGCAAATGCACAGGATATCGAGCATGGTTCTGGAAAAATCTGGGTAACACCAGTTATAGAAGTTGAACGAATCCGTACAGGTGAAAAGGACCTTGATGCCCTTGAAAAAACAATTGTTAAGAACAAAAGAGCTGCAAGAGATGTTGATTTGGAACATTTTAATGCTATTGATACGCCTGCAAGTTAAGTAGTTAGTATAAAAATCAAGGAACGCGAGTGGAAAAAATAATATTACTTATTCCCGCTATACCGATAATAATAGCTTTTTTATTGATCTTTGTGAAGCAAAAAGAGCTTATTCCAAAAGTGAGTTTAATACTTTCAAGTATGATAGCTTTACTTGGGTTATATGGGACATATTATGTCATAAGCAGAGACACTGAAATTGTCGGTTTTGGAGGCTTGCTGATATATAATCAGCTTTCAGCGATTTTAGTGCCTTATGTTGCTATCTTAGGATTGGTTATTCGAAAGTATGCAAAAAAGTATATGTGGGATGAAGCCGGCTATAAAAGGTTTTTTATTCTTTTAAACTTTATATTTGCATCAATCTATTTGTTGGTCATGAGTAACAATCTTATTGTACTTGCTTTAGCGTGGCAGTTGATGAGTATAGGCTTGTATCTGCTTGTATCTTTCAATGTCGGCTCTAAAACAGCTGTAAAGAATGCTAGATGGACAATGTATATCCATAAGGGTGCAGACCTGGTCTTTTTACTTGCCGTTGTGTTAACATATAAAACATTTGGTAGCTTGGATCTAGTAGAGTTGAGTCAAAAATGGCTTGCAATGTCTGAACATGCTATTGAAGAACCTGTTATTTTTATAATAGGGTTGCTATTTTTGATAGCAGCGATGATGAAATCCGCGATCGTTCCATTTCATATATGGTTGCCATATACATCGGAAGCACCAACACCGGTTTCAGCATTAATGCACGCAGGTGTGGTCAATGTCGGGGGTATATTGCTAAATAAACTGGCATATCTGCTTATACTGACTCCGGCCGTGTTAAACATAGCTTTTGTAGTAGGGTTGTTTACTGCGATATTTGCATCAGCTTTAATGCTTGTCGTCTCAGATATCAAACGTTCTCTCGGGTACTCAACAGTTGGTCAGATGGGCTACATGATTATGGAAGTAGGGTTAGGAGCATTTTCACTTGCGATTTACCACTTGATGGTGCATGGTATATTTAAAGCAACTCTTTTCTTGGAATCAGGTGCTCTTATAAAGTATGCAAGACATGATCCTAATATTCCTGAAAGACTTTCATATAAAGTGTTTTGGGCAGAAAAAACAGGGCATAAAAGTAATCAGACATTTTATCTGATAGCGCTTTTTACTATAGTTCCTGTACTTGCTTTTGTAGGGATTAAAATACTTCTGACAGATGAGTTTTTTGAATTTAATGCTGCAATAGTCATATTGGCTTTTGCATGGCTGACGGGAACACAACTCTTTTTATCATTCTTTAAGGTGTCGAGGTCTGATTCCATTAAAGTTGTAGTAGCCTTGATCAGTACATTTGTTCTGATTCTGTTCACTTATGAGTTTATCGGTTTGACCTTTGAACACTTTTTATACGGTAAGGATGCATTGCTCTTTTACAAAGCAGCAACATTGAATGTGACGATGCTCAGTGCAATGGTTATGCTCGCTATCATTATGATGATAGGCTGGTTGTTCATGTACAGGCAGCACTTTGTGGAGATTCCAAACATTGATGTGAAACCAAATAAAATGAAATGGCTGTTTTACAAACTATTGGTCAAAGAAGGGTTTTATTTTGAAATATTTAAAGGTTCGAAGAAGGGTAAAGTATGATAGCTAATATTGTATTGTTTTTATTGGCTGGGGGAGTGCCATATTATTTGTTTTTTGAAAAGAATAGATCTTTTAGCGCTAAAAAAATATTTCTATTGAGTGTCTTGTTACTTTTAAGTGCGATAGTACTCTCTTTTTATATTTCAAATGATCATCCTGTTTCACTGGTAGTTATTTCATTTATCAGTGCTTTATATAGTATATACAAAGCAAGTAAAACAACGAATTTTTATAAACTTGGATACTATTTTGTATTTATTAATGCACCCTTTTTCATGCTTTTTGAAGAAAAAGGAGCCTTTTATAGTCTTTCGTTATTAGTGTCGCTTATAGGGATATATCTAATAGGCAGATTCTATGAGAAGTATTACGGCAGTGCGAACTATTTGGCAGTTAAAGGGATAACGCTTGCAACACCATACATCAGTACGTATATAACAATCTATTTGTTATGTATTGCACTTTATCCGCCATTTCCAAATTCATTGTTCTTTTTAGATTATGCTTTTAAAAACGATGCGCATGCATTATGGTCTATTGTTGTACCTGTATTGTTCATGGGAAATTTCTTTTTAGCGATGCGTGTGATGGAAAAATCACTTTTTGGAAAGCCAAATACTAACATTCATTATGTTGATTTGGATACTAAAGAGAACATTATACATCTTATAATTTTGGCAGTCCTGCTTGGACTTAGTTTTTATGGACTTAAGGAGGTGCTTTCATGAGTATATTGCAAAAATTGGATTCTGTGAAAAATACGGTACCTCATTATTGGCCGATTGGTTCATTTATTCACCATAATCCTCTCAAAGGATTTGAAAATCTTCATTTTAAAGATGGACTAAAAAAGGCACAAAGTATATTTGGTGGGCATGTTTACATGCAACCTTCATATTATTTGAATTTGTACAAAGAGGGTAAAATATCTTCACCCATTTTGGAAGAGAACTTAAAAGAGGTTCTTAAAACTGATGGGCTTGAAGAGCATTATGACTTGGCAAAACAGTGTTTACTTGAAGTTAATCCTCAATGGAACAGTCTGCGAAGCAAGGCTGATCTGCATATGGATGAAATAGATGAAGATCTGTTTACATATCTGGATGAGAAATTTTTCTACCATGATAAAGAAAAGTGGATGAAAAAGCTCACCAAGCATATGACGCTTTATGAGGTCAATGATATTTTATTTAATCGTGAAGATAAAGACATGATCGAAAAAGAGATCATAGAGTATATCAGCAGGTTTTTAGATGAAGAGCAAACGACCATTAGTATGTATAACCGTGAACTTGGTATGTTCGAAACATTTAAACTTTATGAGAACTTTGAATATGCAGGAGATGCTGAAGCATTTGTCAAAGAGGCTTTAGAGAAACTCAAAGTAAAAGATGTTGAACAATATCTGCTTGCACACATTCTCAAACTGCATGGATGGGCTGGTTTTATTAAGTATCGTTCTGAAGATCCTGATTATTTTCCCCAACAGCAACATCCTTCATCTTTAATTGATTACATAGCAGTAAGAATGTACTTTGAACTTGCCTACCTGGAACAAAGACAGATTAGAAATTTTGATTTACTCAATGAGTATATACAAAAAGATTGGGCATATGTCATTTTAAAGATTCTAAAATCAAAAGGTGATCTTCCCGGAAAGTATATAGATGCTATTGAAGATGGTCAGGACTATGAAAGTATTTTAGAGAGCTATGCACAGGACCAGTTGCAGCTTGATGCAAAACAGGTTCACCTGGCAAGTGTTCAACTCAACAATACAAAGATTCCATTGACCGAACTTGCAAAAATTATGGAAACACTAAGAGAAGATGAGGGCTATGTTTGGTTAAAGTCTTTAGAAGACAGCTATATTCACTCTTTTATAGATGAGATGGAACTCACAGATGTAAAAAGTGAAGAGCGACCTTTGGCATCTGCATCTTTTTGTCTTGATGTAAGATCGGAGATTATACGAAGATCTGTTGAAAGCATGGGTTCTTATGTGACCTTTGGTGCCGGAGGATTTTTAGGTTTTCCTATAGCCTTTGTTGAGTTTGACAAGTCCCATGAGAAGTTTTTATGTCCGGCCGTTGTCAAACCGGGAAATATTATATTTGAGCTTCCAAAAGAATCACATGAAGAGTATCATTCGAAAAAGATCATCAATAAAACGACAAAGAAGGTGTTGAGTGATCTGAAAAATAATCCATATACTCCATATATTATGGTTGAGGCGATTGGTTGGATTTTTGGAATCAACCTTTTTGGAAAAACCTTTTCGCCGCGTAAGACAAATAAGCTCTTTGCAAACTTTAAAGCAGAGAAACCAAAAACAACCTATACACTTGATAAACTTTCAGAAGATGAAATCGAGATGTACGTCAATAAAGTGCATCTACATGTAATAGAAGAAGTGTTGAAGAACAGTTCTTCAACTGAGTATAGTGAAAATGATCTACAAAATATTCGTGATTATTTGGTCTTTGAAAAAGAGCTCAAAGCTAATGTCAAAGCAGAAATTTTAGAGAAGCTTCGTACAAAACACAAGATAACTTTTGAAGACTATACATACCAGAAAAAGAAACTGGCAATGGTCGGATTTACTCTTGAAGAAAAAGTACAGTATTTGCATAATTTTTTAACACTTGTTGGCCAGGTCGATAACTTTGCAGAGTTTGTTGTTCTGTGTGGACATGAAAGTGTTTCAGATAACAATCCTTTTGAATCTGCACTCGATTGTGGGGCATGTGGAGGTAGCAGTAGTCTGCCAAACAACAGAGCATTATGTATGATAGCAAATAATCCTGAAGTTAGAAAAGCATTGACGGAACAAAAAGGGATTACAATTCCTGATGATGTCAAGTTTATGCCAAGTGTACATGTAACAAGCACGGATGAAATCAAGTTCTATGATACGGATATTTTAAATGAAAGTGAGATGTTGAAGTTTCAAAAGGTTATGAAAGATTTCAATGAAGCTTCTAAAAAAGCACGCAGCGAAAGAATTCAGCAGCTTCCATATACAAATACGCAAGAGGATATCATAGTTAAATCCATGGATTGGTCGGAACCAAGACCTGAATGGGGACTTGCCGGGAATATGGGTGTTTTTGCAGGGCCTAGAAGTTCGATTAAACATATGAAGTTCAACAACAGACTCTTTATGCATTCATACGATGAAGCAGTGGACAATGAAAAAGCGGACATCTTGACAAAAATATTCGACGGGCCTTTGGTTGTCGGTGAATGGATCAATCTGGAGCACTATTTTTCAACTGTAGATAATGCAGTTTATGGTGCCGGTTCAAAAGTTTATCATAATGTTGTTGCAAAAGTAGGTGTTTTTAACGGGAACTTCAGTGATCTTAAGATCGGTCTGCCTACACAGTCTGTCCTCTTAGAAGGTCAAGCATACCATGAACCTGTACGTTTACTGACGTATATGGAGGCTTCTTTGGATGTTGTAGGAAAAGCGGTTGAGCGCTCAGTGGCCAAAGAGTTTATACTCAATGAATGGATACGCCCTGTCATTATAGATAAAAAGGCAAAAAAGGTTTACTCTTTTGAATCGGGAGATTTTAAAGTCATAAAAGAGTTTTAATAATATGTTTCTTTAACCATATTTTTAAGCGTTAAGTGATATAAGTAAAAAATAATACGTAAAGGAAACAATAAATGTATACAATAGAAATTGATAAAGAATGCAGCTGCTTTAAAAAAAGCGGATTTGAAAACAACATGAAATTTGAATCAAGAGAAGATATGATCAACAAAGCCAGAGTGCTTGAGTGTAGAATGAACCAGGAGTTCTGTATGAAGCACTATTTTCAAGCAGTAGATTATGGTGATAAAATAATCATTCACAGTACTGTAAGACCAGCAGACGATGAAGAAGATGAAGACATCGAAGATGCAAATGATTTAGTGCGTAACAGTAATGTTGTTATTGGGTTTGATGCAAGTGAAAGCACTCCAAATGCGGATACGAACTGCAATACACCAAGCTCTGACTAGTTTGTAAATCAAACTAAATGCTGCAAATAAAAGAGATAGAACCGAGTATAGAAAAAATACCGCTTCGCACTCCATTTGCAACAGCTCTGAGGAGAGTTGAAGCTGTCGAATTTGTGCGTGTGAAACTTACATGTAACACTCAAATGACAGCTTACGGTGAAGCCCCTGCTACAAAAGCAATCACCGGAGAGGATTTGCAAAGTATTATTGCTTCTATTGATTCTGTCAAAGACTGTTTGATAGGGTTAAGTCTAAAAGAGGCATTAGAACACTTACATGCAAAGGCAATAGGCTCTAGCGCAAAAGCTGCGCTTGATATGGCTATTGTTTCTCTTTTAGCACAGCAAAAAAACCAGACATTACTACAATACTTCAATATAAAAGATTTTTCTCCCATATATACAGACATTACAATCAGCCTTAATGACAGACAAACAATGCTTGAAGATACCCAAAAAGCGCTCGATAGCGGTTGTGATATCTTAAAAATCAAGCTTGGCAGTGATATAAATCATGCAATTGATATTACAAAACAAATTACAGAAACTTTTTCCCATGCAGAAGTTCTTATAGATGCAAATCAGGCATGGAGTTTGGAAGAGTCTTTGTGTTATATTGAAGGTATACGAGATATACATGTAGAGTTGATTGAGCAGCCGGTCAAAGCCAAAGAGTTGGAGAGTTTGAAAATTATCACACACTCAACAGATATTGCAATCTTGGCGGATGAAGCTGTATTTACACTTGAAGATGTGAAAAAAGTTCATCAAAACGGTTGTGCAGATATGATAAATATTAAACTTATGAAATGCGGGGGACTCTCCAAAGCACAAGAAATATTGGATTATGCAAGAGAAAACAATATAACATGCATGCTAGGTTCGATGCTTGAAGGCCCTTTTTCAATTGCTGCTGCTTATGCTCTTTGTTTTGCTTACAGAGATGTAATCAAATATATAGATCTTGACAGTCCACTGCTCTATAAAGAAGTACCGGACATCGTCGGAGGTTTTGCTATAAAACGCAACCAGATAAAGCCGATAAACCCTGCAAGTAGTGAGGCTAATAAAATACCGACTTTGGCTTGAGAAAGTAATACGGGATCGTGAACAAAAGCGAGTTCAGCTACAAATATACTCATAGTAAAACCAATCCCGCCAAGTGCAGCAACACCAAAAAGCTGACTCATTGTACTGTTTTGAGGCAATTGGGCAATGCCAAACTTAACACTAAGATAAGAGACACCGAATATACCGACAATCTTACCGAGTAACAACCCCAAAATAATACCTAAAGAGACCGGTGAAACAGCACCGCTGTTGATTGCTGAAAAGTTTAAACTTACACCTGCATTGGCAAAGGCAAATAAAGGAATAACTAAAAGTCCTACAGGAAGATGCATTTCATGTTCGAGCATTGTAGCAGGCGAACTTACGCCGTCTATTTTGTCCTTGATATTTTGTAAAATTGCTTTTTGTTTTTCATGCATAGTATGGTCTGTAGCAACAGGATAGTAGTCATACTCGTCAAGCAGGTTTTTAGTGTGGGCTGTGAAGTCTACAGGAGTATAACTAGGTTTTGAAGGAATTGCAAAAGCGGCAATCACACCTGCAATGGTGGCATGCACACCAGATTCAAGCATAAACAGCCACATAAAAGTACCTATGATGAGGTAGGGCAGTACTTTGTGAATGCCAAAGAGGTTAAAGCTAAATAGCAGTAAAAAAGAAAGCCCTGCTAAAAGAAGAGGAAGCAAGTGAATTTGTTCCGTATAAAAAAGTGCAATAACTGCAACAGCTCCCAAGTCATCAACGATTGCCAAGGCAATTAAAAATGTAACAAGAGCAGTCGAAATTCTGTGTCCTAAGATTACCAGAGCACTGATGGCAAAGGCAATGTCTGTCGCCATTGGAATTCCCCAGCCATTTGCACCGGGACCTTCTGCATTAACACTCATATATATAAGAGCTGGAAAGACCATTCCTCCAATAGCTGCCAATATAGGTAAAATCGCAACTTTGATATTTGAAAGCTCTCCAATAAGAATTTCCCGTTTAATCTCAAGACCTATTAAAAAGAAGAAAAAAGTCATAAGACCGTCATTAATCCAGTGGCTTAGCGAATGAGAAAGCTGCCATGGACCTATTGTAATAGACATTGTCGCATGAAATATATCATGATAAACTTCAGCAAGTGGCGAATTTGCCAATACAAGTGCAATAATTGTTGTAAAAAATAAAATAAGCCCCGTAGTAGTCTGTGCATGTATAAAGTTTTCTAAAGGTGTAGAGATTCTTTCAAACGCTTTTTCCCATGGTGCATATAATTTCATGAGATATTCTTTTTAGGCTTCAAAAATGACCTGATTTCTGCCATTTTTCTTTGCTTTGTGTAAGAGCATTTCAGCTTCATCAAGGTTGTCTTCAAGTGACTCTTCTTCATTGAAAAGTACGGCTCCGATTGAGATACTGAAGTTAATATACTGGTCATCTTTTAGATTGTAGGAGAATTTTTCAACTTCATCTTTGAGTCTGTTGAAAATTTCGTGTGCACTGTATTGGTTGATGTTTTTAAGGACAACACAGAACTCTTCACCACCAAAACGCGCAACAGTATCTCGAGGATTTGTAGAACTTCTGAGGATGTCTGCTAAAGCTGTGATGACTTTATCGCCTGTATCGTGTCCGTACTTGTCATTGATTTCTTTGAAATGGTCAATATCTATCATACCTATGGCAAATTTTTCACCACTCTCTTTAATCTCATCTATATATTCATTTATTGTTTCAAAAAAGTACCGGCGGTTATACAGACCTGTTAGATAGTCGCGGCTTGCATAGTTGGTTATCATTTGTATGTTTTCGAGTGCTTCTATGGCATTGTTGACACGACAGGAAAATTCCTCTTTAGAAAAAGGTTTTTTAACATAATCATTCGCACCGTTTTTTAAAAACAGAGCTGTTATCTCATCATCTTCATTAGATGAAAGTGCGAGTATGCTCAGTTCATTTTTTGTATACGTTTTACGGATTTCTTCAACGAGTTCAAGTCCATTCATAACAGGCATATTGTAGTCTGTAAGGACAAGTGAAATGTCTGGCTGTGCTTTAAGCATACCGACTGCTTCTTCACCGTGGGCTACTGTAATGACTTTGAAAAAAAGATTTTCAAGCATGGTCTGCATTTGTTGCCTGAAAACTCTTGAATCATCTACGACAAGCACTTTATGCTTTTGATTGTTTTTCAAGCGCTGTATGGCTTGTATGATGTAGTTTATATCACCTACTCCACTTTTATTCACATAATCAATAACATTTTTTTGAAGGATTTTTTTGCGAAACTCTTTGTCAATATTTCCACTTAAAACTATGGTGTGAATTTTCTTTTGTGTTACGTAGTCAACAATTTCTCCATTTGGAGCATCTGGAAGGTTTATATCCAAAAGTGTAAGAAAATATTCATAACGTGCTATAAATAATTTTGCTTCTGCCATTGAGTAAGCGACATCTACTTCCATCCCAAGACTTGCTTGTATTTTTTTTGCAATGAGCTTTGCCAGTGTTTTGTTGTCTTCTACGATTAAAATTTTTTCACTCATATTGAATGTCTCCGCAATATATTATCAGATAGTATACACTTATTAATCTAATATTATACTAAGAATAGATACTATCCGTTTATGAACTATATGGATTTGATACTTGAAAAACTGAAAAATAAACAAAATGTTTTTTTAACCGGCGGTGCGGGTGTTGGAAAGACCAC
>JANTGW010000022.1 GCA_024762705.1 Sulfurimonas sp. | reverse complement strand
CTTCCGATCTCCTCTCAAGTAATACTCAAGCGAGTACTTTAAATCTTCATCTAACTCTTCTAAATTCAACATCCACATAATATAGTTTCTGTCATTTAGAACAATCTCTTCTATATATTTTCCCATATACTTGCCAAATGTAAACTTTTCCAAAAGTACATTTTTAAAACTCAGTTCTTTCATTTCATCAACTGTTGCATACTCCAACAAGTACTCAAATAATAACTTTGTCACAAGAACATTGCTTAATGCATTATAGGCACACAAAGCATCTTTAATTCCATACTTTTGCTTTATCCTGCTTTCTTGTGTATATAGTCTCAATTCATATCGTAAGTATTCTAAAGAAAACAGTTCACACTCTTGTATAAGATGTTTGGTCACCTTAAGTGTGTCTATAACATCACCCTGCCACTGCATGCCCGAAGTATTTAGTTTCTCCAAATCAAATTTTATATTATGGGCTACTAAAGTATTTTCTATTTTATTGCTCTGTTGTAAAAATTTATATGCTTCACTATTTTTAAAAGATTTTTTATCTTTAATCATTTCATTCGTTATATGGTGCACACTTGAAGCTAAAGGTGGTATTTTTTTTCCTTCATTTACCAGTTCATATAATGTCATTTCATCATTTAACAAAGCAATCGAGCATATTACATCATCCGTTTCCAGTCCTGTTGTCTGCACATCTGTAAAAATCAACATTTACCAATCCGTACTTTTTTGCATTTCATACTTAGTATTATAAAAGAAAAATACCCTGCAATTAAAATAAAAATATATAAAACATAAATATTAAACCAATCAAATATACTCTCATAAGTGCTGAATATTTTCATAATTATTAATGTAAAAACCATAAGTGCTGCGACTATCCATATAAGAAGCATAAGCCATTTTCGCCAGACTTTAAGCAAGTCTCCATAGCCAATTTCGAGTATAACTTCTCTTGTTCCATCTTTTTTATCCTCTTTCGGGCATGTGAGCAGATTAAATTTGTACCCCTGAATACATTTATTGAAAATATATTTCAAACTTCTAAACAAAATAATTAAAAGTGCAAGGTTCCATGACAGAACAAACCAAAACTTAAAAATTGCCAAAAGAGCCATTTTTACATCACTGTTAAATGGCTGTAACCCTTGATTTATATATATGACTGCAGTAATGAAACCTGCAATAAAAAAAGCAAGTACACATGTGTATAAAGTCAATTTAACTGCCCATTGCAGCCATAGAAAAAAATAAAATCTACTCACTTTTTTTTCCAAATATACCAAGCATATCATGATAATGCTCAAGCGTCATAAAGCTCTTTTCAAACCTGTATCGAATGACGAATTCAACCACTTTGTTTTTTAATATATTATCAACATTCTCAACTCTTCCAAAATATGCCAAAGATATGTTTCTACTCTTTTTTGCAGCATTTTTATCATAACTTATTGCTAAAATCTGCAAATATCTTCCTCTTTTTATCTCCCCAAGGTTTTCATCACTTAGCGAAACACCCGAAAGGTTTACGGCTTTAAAGTCAAATAAATCTTCAAAATTTACAACTTTTTTATCCACCTCTATTTCATTAAACAAATCTTTTAATCTTTTTAAATTTTCTTTTCTTGCCGTTTCGTAACTTGAAATTTTATTTGTTAAGCTTTTAAGTCTTTCTAAGGCTGAATCCATCATTATTTCCTTTAAAAAATAAAGTATATAAAAAATAAACTGTTTAATATATAATCATATTAATTAGATATAATGTCGATTATTAATTTATAAACATAAAGAGACTTATGGACTATTTAAAAATACATAATGTAACTTCACTCGAAGGTACTATAGATATCTCAGGTGCAAAAAATGCATCTTTGCCTCTTATAGCAATGAGCATTCTTGCAAAGAACAGTGTACATATAAAAAATTTACCTCATGTGGTAGACATCAAAACCCTTTTAAAGCTTTTATCTAATCTTGGAGCAACATGTGAATTTTTAGATGATAGAGTAATTGTCAATACTTCAAACTTGAGTGAAACAAAAGCAACCTATGACATAGTAAAAACAATGCGTGCATCAATTTTAGTTTTGGGTCCTATATTAGCACGTTTTGGACACTGCGAGGTTTCTTTACCGGGAGGGTGTGCAATTGGACAACGTCCTATTGATTTGCATCTAAAAGCATTAGAACATATGGGTGCAAAAATAGATATTAAAGCCGGTTATATTGAAGCGACTACGCCAAATGGGTTACAAGGCTGTGAAATAATTTTTGATAAAGTAACAGTTACTGGAACTGCAAATATTGTTATGGCAGCTGCACTTGCTAAAGGCATCACAACCATTGTAAATGCAGCAAGAGAGCCAGAAGTGGTGCAATTGTGTGAAGTCCTCAACGCAAGTGGCGTTACGATAAACGGTATTGGAACGGCAATACTTGAAATTCATGGAACAGATGGCGATCTTCTTGAGATAGAAGAATTTTCTGTCATACCAGATAGAATAGAAGCCGGAACTTACCTGTGCGCAGGAGCAATAACCAGATCAGAGCTAACTCTTACAAATGTAGAACCAAAACACTTGGGAGCTGTAATCTCTAAACTTGAAGATATGGGCAGTAGTTTTACAATCACCGATGATACAATTACCATTCATCCCTCTGAACACATAAAACCTGTAAAAATTGTTACTCAGGAATATCCCGCATTCCCTACAGATATGCAGGCACAATTTTTAGCACTTGCAACACAGGCTGACGGTGTTTCCATTATAGAAGAAAGATTATTTGAAAACAGATTCATGCATGTAAGTGAACTGCAACGTATGGGTGCAGACGTCACACTAAATGGTCATACAGCCACAGTAAACGGAAAAACAGATTTATGTGGAACTGATGTAATGGCAACTGATCTCCGCGCATCCAGTGCACTTGTATTAGCTGCCCTTGTCGCAACTGGAGAAACAAATGTTCACCGTATCTATCATTTAGACCGTGGATATGATTCTTTGGAGACTAAACTTCATAAAGTTGGTGCAAAAATACAAAGACTTAAAGAGTAAAAGAGCTACTCTTTAAAGACTATCATCTCATATATACTTTTTTTTGTTACAAGTGATTTTTGAGGAGAAACTGAATGAGCATTTTTAGCAGCTTCCACTTCATAACGAAGTTCTGCTATTTCCTTTTCCATTGCGTCTATTGTCTCTTTTAAATTCAATATAATATCTACTCCAGCAAGATTTACACCAAGCTCACGTGTTAATCGTAAAATCAACTTTATTCTATCTATATCTCTTTGAGAATATAATCTTATGCGTCCATCCGAACGAGATGGGTTTATCAGATTCTCCCTTTCATACTGACGAAGCGTCTGTGGGTGAATATCTAAAATCTTGGCAACTATACTGATTAAATATACCGGTTCATCATAATGGTGCATATTTCTCTCCTCTCTTTTTAAATTGTTTTAGGCAATTTTTCTTTCATAATTTCTACCAATTCTGGATCCAAATCTTCAACTTTAGGTAAAACAATATTTGCTTTTAAATATAAATCGCCTCTTTGTTTTGTTTTACGATTCATTGCACCCATTCCTTTCACACGAAACCTTTGTCCATTTTTCGTGTTTTGAGGAATCTTGAGTTTAATCTCTTTTTCCAAAGTCTGTACAGAAATTTTATCGCCAAACAACGCAGCGTATAAAGGAACATCAATTGTTTTGACTAAATCATCCCCTTCTCTTTCATACTCTGGACTTGGTGCTACATGTATACGTAAAAAGAGATCACCTACTCTTCCGTTTTGTGCATGACCTTTTCCTTTAACACGCATTTTTTCGCCATCTTTTACTCCCGCAGGGATCTTAATGTCAAAACGTTCCCCATTGACTGAAACTGAATGAGAACCCCCTAAAATAGCTGTAGCGAATGGGATTGTCACATTTGCCTCTATATCAAGGTTTGGTTCTTGGTAGCGTTGTTGTCCACCAAATCCACCGCTGCTAAATCCTGATGATCCTCCGCCGAATCCACTGAATCCGCCGCCGCCTCCTGAGAACATTTGACGAAGTATTTCATCAAGGTCAACATTACTTCCCTGACTTTGAGAGAAATCATGAAAATTTTGTCCACCGAACATTGCATCACCATATTGGTCATACTGCGCTTTTTTCTCTTTATCGCTGAGAACTTCGTAAGCTGCATTTATTTCTTTGAATTTTTCTTCCGCACCTGGATCTTTATTGACATCAGGATGGTATTTACGTGCTAGTTTTCTATATGCTTTTTTTATTTCTGATTCACTCGCATTAGGAGATACTTCAAGTGTTTCGTATAATGATTTGCTCATATTTAATTCCTTATTTTTTATATGTGATAGTTTTTAGTTAAAGGAATTATATCATATTAGTTGAGTCTATGTCAATCAAGTATGGAACATTTTAAAATCTAGAACATAAAAATCAAAAGAGTGATGGATTTGCAAAGGCTGAAAGAGGAAGTGCACTCATGTGCTCGACGAAAGAAGCAACGCAGCAAATGCGTTGCTTCTTTGATTTTTAATGAAGGAAGTGGCGGATACCTGTGAAATACAGACTCATCCCATACTCATCAGCAGCTGCTATGATCTCATCATCACGGATAGAACCTCCTGGTTCTATAACATTTTTCACACCTGCTGCTGCAGCGGCATCAATAGAATCGCGGAAAGGGAAAAATGCTTCTGAAGCTAGAGCTGCACCACTCACATCCAGACCCATCTCTTTTGCTTTTTTAAGGGCACACTGTGCAGCATCAACACGACTTGTCATACCCATACCAACAGCAACCATAGCTGCATCTTTTACATAGACAACACAATTTGATTTAGTTAAAGAAGCAACTTTATAAGCGATTTCCAAATCTTTCATCTCTTCGGCTGTTGCCGCTTTTTTACTCATTAGTTTTGCATTTTTAACTTCATCGTCTTGTACTTTGTCAGCATCTTGAAAGATAAATCCGCCGTCAATATGTTTAAAGTCTTTTTTGTCATTTGCTAGGATAAGTTTATCTGCACCCATTTCGAAAAGTTTTATACGTTTTTTTGCAGCAAATACCTCTTGTGCTTCTTCTGTGATGCGTCCTGCAATAATAACTTCGATAAATATCTCATTCATCTTCTCAGCCAAAGCTTTATCAACTGTACCATTTACTGCGACAACACCACCAAAAGCAGATACAGGATCACACTTGAGTGCTTCAGTATAAGCTTCTAAAAGTGTGTCTTTGATAGCAAAACCGCAAGGATTACCATGTTTTGAAATACATACCGCATTATCATCACCAAAGGCAGCAGCAATTTTTACAGCACCGTTTAGATCATTTAAGTTATTGAAACTTGCTTCACCTTTGAGAGTTTTGAAGTTTTCTGAGAAATGTTTGTCAAACTCATACAAAGCGCCTTTTTGATGTGGGTTTTCCCCATAACGAGTGTTCATCACTTTATTTCCGACTACAAATTGTTTCTCACCGAAACCTTCATTAAAGCGCTCGTTCATATAATTTGCTATCATTGAGTCATAAGCAGCAGTATGCTCGTATGCTTTTATCATAAAGCCACGACGAAATTCTTTTGTATTTTTCTCATTTTCAATTGCATCGATTACAACATCGTAATCTTCAACATTTGTTACGATTAAAACAGCATCAAAGTTTTTTGCTGCAGAGCGTACCATTGCAGGGCCGCCAATGTCAATATTTTCTATAATATCATCAAAATCATCAGTTCTCTCGATCGTTTCTTTGAAAGGATACAAATTTACACATACCAAGTCAATAGCTTCTACACCCAGTTCTTTTGCCTGGTCTAAATGCGACTGCTTATCACGACGATGTAAAATTCCACCATGAACATAAGGATTCAAAGTTTTTACACGCCCTTCAAAACATTCAGGAAATTTTGTTACTTCATCTATCTCTATCGCGTTAACACCACTCTCTTTTAACAGTTTGTATGTTCCACCTGTTGAAATAATTTCATATCCGTTTTTTACTAAAGATTTACAAAAATCAACAACACCACTTTTATCACTTACACTTACTAGCGCTCTTTTTTTCATTTCAAGCCTTGATTTAAAATATTGATGTAATTTTAGCTAAATAGAGTTTAGAAGATGGTAAACTTAATAAAATAAACTCTTGAGAATTGATATGAAAAAAAATATAGCAATACTATGTTCCGGCGGTGATGTTTCCGGAATGAACCCTGCTTTAAAGCATTTTGTTGAATACAGCTTAAAAAACAATTTGACACCTTATTTCGTCTATGACGGATATGAAGGGCTAATCGACAACAATATTACACAAGCAAGTTACTGTGATGTAGCAGGTATTATAAACCGTGGAGGAACAAAAATAGGCAGTGCCCGCAGTAAAAGATTTATGGAGGCAAAATACAGAGCTATTGCAAAACAAAACCTAGACAGGTTACATGTAACTATGCTTATAGTTCTTGGCGGTGACGGCTCTTTCAAGGGATTACATACATTTTATAAAGAACACAATATAAAATTTTGTGGGATTCCCTCAACTATCGATAACGATATATCCGGAACTGAGTACTGCCTGGGTGTTGATACAGCGCTTAATATGATTAAGTTTTCAATAGACTCGATTAGAGATACTGCTGCCTCTTTTAAAAGAGCCTTTGTTATTGAGACTATGGGGAATAAATGCGGATACCTTGCACTTATTTCTCATCTTACATCAGGCTCGGAGCTATGTCTTATACCTGAGATTCCTTACAATCTGAATGATTATGAAGACAAGTTTAAAGAAGAAATCAAAAATGGCCGCAGATATTTTATAGCTATCGTTTCAGAAGGGATAAAACAAGATTCTGCCGAAATAGCCAAGTGGTTTGAAGAAAAAATCGGTATTGAATCAAGGGTCAATATTTTAGGGCATCTCCAACGCGGAGGCAATCCAACAGTAAAAGATAGACTTATGGCTTATAAATTCATAACTTATGCGATAGACGGATTATTAAAAAATAAAAATGAGAGTGTAGTTTGCTTTACAGAGAGTGGTTTTGAATACAAAGAGATAGATGAAGTTGTTAATACACCGTACCAATTAAACAATGAGCTTATAAAGTTTATAAGCTCATAAAGCAGGAGTGACTAGAAGTCACCTTGTGCTGCACGCTCAGGAACTTTTTCCATCGCCTCTTTAACTTTAAGCGCTGCTTCTAACATTTCAGGAGGTAATGGGTACCCACCGTGAATCGCAAGAGTCATATCCATACTGATCAAGTAAGCATCATCATTTCCATAACGAACATACATAATTCTACATGGCATAAATCCACCATAATATCTTGAATAGTTTAAGAATACTTTTGCAGTCGTAAGGTTACATAAAGACCAAATTCTAGCTTCTGCAACTTCATCAGGCTTAGCATCTTCTTTAGTGTACATTTTCACATAACCTGTAAGTCTCATGTTGTACTCTTCTGTAAGTGCCGCAATAGACTCTTTTACATCATCACCGCTTACACCCTCTTCTACTTTCCACTCTTTCATCATTGCACGCGCAGGATCACCATATTTTGCAACTTTTGTAAACATCTCATCATAAGCATCCATTGCTTTGTCATCAAGCTTATGTTGACTCGTTACAGCTGTCCAACCCATATGCATTGTTGAGCATCCTGTTGCAAAAAATGCAATTCCTACTGCCATTAAAGCAGTTATTAAATTCTTTTTCATCTTTGTCCTTTTTCTTAGATTATCACAAGAATCACATTATACAGATTTTATTCTAAAAGTAAATTGAGACTATAAATCTTGCTCAATAATTTTTGCAAATGTATTAAAATAGTTCTCATGAAGTTTTTCCATTTTCATGCTAACATCGTTAATACGAATAATGTCTCCGCCGACTATCCCGATCTTTTCAACAGACATTGATTCATCAAGCATTGCTTCAAAAGCTTCACAATTTTCAGGTTTCACTTCAAAGATTGCACGACTCATACTTTCTGCAAAAATATCTCTGTCATCAGCAACACTCATATCTACATCACATCCAAGTCCGCTTGTTGCTGCCATTTTAGCCAAAGCTACTGCAACACCACCACTGCTTGCATCTTTTGCACACTCTAAAAGATGTTTTTTGTTTGCTTCAATAACAAGGTCCCAAAGTGCAAGCTCTTGCTTATAGTCGATCTCTGGCATAACTCCCGCAACCGTGTTGTAAAGTTCTTTCATATATAAAGAACCCCCAAATTCAGATTTACTCTCGCCAATCAGATAAAGAGTATTCCCCTCAGCTTGAAAGTTTGACATTAAAACATTGTTTTCATCATCATTGACACCAACAGTTGCTATAGAAGGAGTAGGAAAAACTGAAACGCCGTTTGTTTCATTGTAAAGTGAAACATTTCCACCGATAACAGGAGTAGTAAGTGCGGCACATGCTTCTTTAATACCTAAACAACCCTCACCAAACTGCCACATAACTTCTGGGTTTTCAGGGTTACCGTAATTCAAACAATCTGTAATTGCCAATGGTCTAGCTCCACTCATTGCAACATTACGACCAGATTCTACAACTGCAGCAGCTGCTCCCATTTTTGGATCAATGTAACAGTATCGAACGTTACAATCAGCTGACATTGCCAAGGCTTTTTTATTTTCTTTTACGCGGATAACAGAAGCGTCAAGTGTTCCGCCGTTTTTGATAGTATTTGTCTGAACCATAGAGTCATATTGCGTATATATCCAAGATTTATCGACTACTTCCATAGATTTTGTTAAAGTCTCAAATGCTTCCTGGTTTGACACTCTGTCAAAATCATCTATGCTTACTTTATGGATATCATCCAGATATGCAGGTTTTTTCATAGGACGGTTGAGCTCAGGTGCTTCTTCGCTCACAGGGTCAACAGGGACCTCAGCACATTTTTCTCCGTGCCAAAATAGTTCCATCTTTCCTGTATCTGTTACTTCACCTACAACAGCAGCATCCAAGTCCCATTTATTGAAGATATCTATAATTGCCTGTTCAGAACCTTTTTTCGCACATAAAAGCATACGTTCTTGTGATTCACTAAGCATGAAGTCATAAGGAGTCATCCCCTCTTCACGAGCTGGTACTTTATCAAGATGCATAATCATTCCAGAACCAGAACGACCTGCCATCTCAAACGAAGAAGATGTAAGACCTGCTGCTCCCATGTCCTGAATACCAATAACATGGTCAGTTTTGAAAAGCTCCAAACATGCTTCAAGTAAAAGTTTTTCAGTGAACGGATCGCCAACTTGTACAGTAGGACGAAGCGACTTACTCTCTTCTGTAAAAGAGTCTGAACTCATTACAGCCCCACCAAGACCATCACGACCTGTTTTTGCTCCAACGTACATTACAGGGTTACCCGTTCCTTCTGCTTTACCGTAGAAAATCTCATCACTTTTAGCGATCCCGAGAGTAAAAGCATTTACAAGGATATTCCCATTATAACATTCATCAAAACTTGTCTCACCACCAATGGTAGGCACACCCATACAGTTACCATAACCACCGATACCCTCAGTTACACCACGTACCAAATAACGTTGGTGCTTAGAAATATCATCTTTGTTTAAAACATTACCAAAACGCAGTGCATTTAGATTTGCTACCGGGCGTGCACCCATTGTAAAAACATCACGCATAATTCCGCCGACACCAGTTGCCGCACCTTGATAGGGTTCAATAAAACTCGGATGATTATGCGACTCCATTTTAAAGACAGCTGCATATCCATCACCAATGTCTATAACACCGGCATTTTCTCCTGGACCTTGAATGACCCATGGCGCTTTTGTCGGAAAACCTTTTAAGTGCACTTTAGATGATTTATAAGAACAGTGCTCACTCCACATAGCTGAAAATATTCCCAGCTCTACCAGATTCGGTTCACGTCCCAGAATCTCTTTTATATGTTTATAATCTTCTTGCGAAAGTTTATGATTGGCTAACTGCTCGTCAATGTTTTCTAATTGTTGGCTCACGGGTGTTTCCTAAAAATTGGTTTTTAAAGAGCGATTATATCTAAGCAATGGTAAAAGTTGTTTTAATGAAAAGAAAAATCACTTTTTAATCGAATATTTTTTTTCATAGAAAAAATATTCTTATACTCTATCTTTTCAATTTCATACTCTTTTGTTTGATTTGGCAGTTTTATCTTAAAGTCATCTCCCACTGTTTTTCCAAGCATTGTTTTTGCCAATGGCGAATGTATAGATATAAGCCCATTTTCCGGTTCACTTTCAAGTACCCCACACAGTGTATAAACCTCTTCTTCATCAGTGTCCAAATTCAACAAAATGACTGTACTGCCAAAAGCCACATTCGTGTGTACATGTAAAGAGG
>JANTGW010000021.1 GCA_024762705.1 Sulfurimonas sp. | reverse complement strand
CATTGTAACCCACAATGGAACGATAAACATTTTACGTTTTATGCCAAATGGGCCTTATCTTGTCAGTGGCACAAGCGAGGGAAGAGTAATGCTGTATCGCTATGACGGCCAGAGTGAAATTTCTCGCCTGGTATCTTTTGCCCACAATAAAGCAAAAAAAGAAACCGCAAACAAATATGTCAGCGCATTTGCATTTAGTAAAAATTATATGGCATGCAGTGGATATGGTGGCTGTGTTAGCCTAATCCATCTCAATTCGCATCAGCAGATAAGAAAATACTGCACTTCAAAAGTGCGCGTGGATTCTTTGTGTTTTATTGATGAAGATAGACTGCTGTTTGGGAATACTGAAGGCACACTGTTTTCACAATCACTTCAAAACAGAGAGAATAGTTTTTCTATAAATATGCCCTTTACAAACATAGAAAATATTTTAGCTTTTCCTGCAAGTGATTTTGTTCTTGTCAGTGGAAAGTCGAACAATATTTCTCTTGTAAATATTAAAACCCGCAAGCTTATCAGTTCAAAATATCTTGTATTTGGCGATGAAGTCCAGACAATGGCCTTTACAGATGAGCAAAATCTCATAGTTACTTTACAAAATAAACAAATTTATCACATAAAGTTTTCAAGTTTACACGATTTAAGAGAGTGTATTCTCAATAAAAATATTCCCCAAGCCTTTGAGATAATCGATTCAGACCCAAGATTTCAAGGAACGAAAGAGCATGGCAAGGTTGAATCATTATATGAGAAACTTTATGCCAAGGCATTTGCTCATCTTGTCAGCTCCAACAAAGAAGAAATCAAACAGCTTATAGAAACTATAAAAAATATAGACAGCAAAGCAGGCGACGTAGCACTTTTGTTTAAAGCTTATGAGAATTACCCAAAACTACAGTCATTTATCCTTGAAAAAAAATATGCCCTTGCTTATACACTCTGCGAGAGATTTCCACCGCTTAAATATAGCTCTTATTATGTAAAAATGGAAGAAAATTTTAAGCAAGCTTATACTTTTGCCCAAAAACAGATACTTATAGGTCGTCAGGATATTGCAAAAGAAGCTTTGGCGCCTTATACTACAGTTTTATCAAAACGTGCTCTTATTAATCTTTTGCTGAGACAAAATAAAGAATTTTTGGACTTTTTAAAGGCTCTGCAAAATAAAGACTGCAATATCATTCACTCACTCGTATCAAAACATGAAGTTTTTAAAGATATTCCAGGCTATACAGCCTTGCAAAAATCTCAAAAAGCTCTTTTACAAGATGTCGATAGCGCGATAGATAATGGTCAAATCAAGAAAGCCATCGAACAAATAAATTCCCTGCAGGGAATTACATGTAACCAAAAAGAACTTGAAGAAATTTTTGACAAGGCTCTGTCCGCGCAGAAACTATTGGCAAACTATGAAATAAATGATTTTAAAAAATGCTATGAGCTGATAGACAAAGATGAAAGGCTGCATAAGCTTCAAATCGTAAAACTGCTTGAAAAACACTGGCAAAAGCTAATGACACAATGTGAAGAGTATGCCCTTGAAGGGAATATACAAAGCATAAAAGAGGCTCTCAAAGAACTCATAAGCATTCCTTCTCGAGCGCAAAGAACCGGAGATCTGCTCAGGCTCAGTTTTTATACACAAATAAAACAGCTCATAAGCAAAAACAAGTTTAAAAGTGCTGAAAATATCATCTACTCCTACATAGACATCTTTGGTATAGACAAAGAACTTAAAGTAATAATGAAAAATTATGAAAAATACAGTTCAAACAAGCTTGCCATCACACATGAACAGGAGAAAAAAAGAACTCGTGATGATTGGCTTGGCTTTGCAAGCTTTATGAATTCATAAGAGATCTCAGCTCTTCGCTTGCTTGTGAAAAGCTGGTTTGTGTTTTTGAATCCTGTTTAATAAACTCTTCCATGGCCTCTTTTTTGCCAATGGCTTCATCTAGTTCAGCATCGGTTCCCTCTGTGTAGGCACCGATTCTTATAAGTGTCTCATTCTCTTTTAACAGTGTGTACAGCCGTCTGAATTTCATCACAGCCTTAAGATGTTCAGGAGTAATAATGTCATTCATTACCCTTGAAGCAGAATTTAAAATATGTACAGGCGGGTAAATTCCAAAGTCCGTCATTTCACGAGAAAGGACAATATGTCCGTCCAAAATCGAGCGTGACTGATCTGCAATAGGGTCACTCATGTCATCACCCTCAGTCAAAACAGTAAAAAAGGCTGTGATACTTCCTTTGCCTTCTTCTTTTCCGGCTCTCTCCATCAGCTGTGGCAGAAGTGTCAATGATGAGGGCGGATACCCTTTTGAGGTCGGCGGTTCACCTAACGCCAAACCGATCTCACGCTGTGCCATGGCAAAACGTGTTACAGAGTCCATAATAAAAAGCACATCCCTGCCCTGGTTTTTAAAATGCTCGGCTACACTCATCGCTGCAAAAGCACCATATTTTCGCATTAAAGGTGAGTCATCAGAAGTTGCAACGACAATGACTGTGTTTGTTAAATCTCCTGCAAGATTCTTTTCTATGAACTCCGGTACTTCACGGCCACGCTCCCCAATGAGTGCAACAACCTTTATGGGTGCATCGGCCCCGCGCACTATCATTCCCATAAGTGTTGATTTTCCAACACCGCTTCCTGCAAAAATTCCGAGCTTTTGTCCTTTTCCGCAACTGAGCAGTCCGTCAATTGACTTTACACCTACAGAGAAGACTTCATCTATCATGCCTCGCTTCATCGCGGCTATAGGTGCTTTGATAATCGGTGTAAGTTTTGCATCGTTTATACTACCTTTACCGTCTATCGGGCGCATAAACGGATCTACAACACGACCCAGCAATGCAGGACCTACCGGAATATTTAAACCTGTGGCATCCAAAAAGACTTTATCACCACAACGAAATCCTTCCACAAAAGAGAAAGGGGTTATATAAAAGAGGTCTGCATCTATCTCTGTCACCATCCCTACAGTCTCTTGTCCTGTTGTTTCTGAGACTATTTTTACCATATCGCTGATACTTACATGTAAGCCCTTCGCGATAATAATAGTTGCATTGATTTTAACAACCTCGCCAAAAGAGACCGAATAGTTTTTATTGGCGATTTTCTCTTTTAGTGATGAGAGTGACATGTTTTAGTATCTATTGCCCGTAGGAGAATTAATAAGTGAAAAGAATTCACTTCTTGTCTTTTCATCTTTTTTAAAGAGTCCGCGAAGTGCCGAGGATGTAGTTGTAGAGTTGATTTTCTCCACACCACGCATTTCCATACACATGTGACGTGCTTGAATAACTACACCGACCCCTTTTGGAGCTATTGTATCCATAATCGCATCTGCAATTTGTTCTGTCAGCTGTTCTTGGATCTGCATACGGCGTGCAAAAACATTGACAACACGAGGTATTTTTGAAAGCCCTACAACTTTTCCATCAGGAATATAAGCTACATGCACCCGCCCTATAATAGGCAAAAGATGATGTTCACATGTAGAATAAAACTCTATATCTTTGACTAAAACCATCTCATCGTTTGAAGTCGTAAAAAGAGCTTTTTTCAATATCTCTGCCGGATCTTCTTTGTAGCCACCGTAAATAAACTCATAAGCTTTTCTCACTCTCGAGGGAGTATCTTGTAAGCCTTCACGGGTTGGATCTTCACCAACATGCTTCATCATTACTCTTACTGCATTTTCAAATTCATTGTTAGTATTGTTTGACAAGGTTATGCCTTTTAAAGTTTTAATTATGATAGAGTAGCAAGAGTTTGCTGAAAAGATGATGTAACACAAAGTCCTCAAGATAAACTTGAGGAGTATTTTTAGTGGATAAAGACGTTTGGAACGATAAGCGGATATTTTTTCATTTTGCGGAAGATATGTTTTCTGATAACCTGACGCAAGTCACCCTCTAAAGTTTTAGGGTTTCCTATAAGTCCCGGTTTCATATTAATCAAGAAGTTTTCTAAAATATCTTCTATCTCTTTTGCGAAAGCTCTGTCTTTTTTATCTGCAACCAATCCAAACGATGTTACCTTTGGCTTTTCCATCATTTTTCCCGTCTGCTCGCTCACCTGTGCAATAATCATCACAATACCGTCGTTTGCAAGTTTCTGACGATCCATAACTATATCATCTTCGATTTCATAGTTGTTTTGATTGTCAATATATGTTTTACCTGTTTTAACAGTTTTCACTTTTCTCATATACTTTGGTGCAACTTCTATCTGCTCACCATCGGTCATCAGAAGAATATTTCTCTCAGGAACACCACACATCATAGCTGTTTCTTTATGCTTCATAACATGGTTATATTCACCGTGAATCGGTAAGAAGAATTTAGGATTTACAAGACGAAGCATTAATTTTTGTTCTTCCATTGAAGCATGCCCCGAAACGTGAATATCTCTATCATTAGCAACTTTTGCACCACATTTTTGTAAGTGATTCAGCATTTGAGAAATAGAGCCCTCGTTTCCAGGAATAGCACGAGAAGAAAGGACAATCAGGTCGGTCGGCTTGATCTTAATATGTCTGTGCTCGCCTATTGACATTCTAAACAATGCCGAGTTACCCTCACCTTGTGAACCTGTTGTTACAATCAAAACATCTTTATCGCTCATATGTGCCACTTGATCCGGTTCAATAAATATATTTTTTGGCAGCTTAATATAATCGTACTGCATAGCCACTTCAAGATTACGCTCCATAGAACGACCGATTACACACACTTTACGTCCATATTTTACACCATACTGTATGGCTTGATATACACGGTGAATGTTTGAACTGAACGTCGAAAGAACTACTCTTCCCTCAGCTTTACTAAACACACGATCAAGTGCTGGTGCAACGCTCAGTTCAGATGGTGTAGGGTTAGGGTTATGAGAGTTTGTCGAGTCACTCATCAAACATAAAACACCTTTTTCACCATAATGCGCTAAACGATGTAAATCTGCAGGATAGCCATCAACAGGTGTGTGGTCGATTTTAAAGTCACCCGTATGTATAACAGTACCTGCAGCCGTTGTAATAGCTACTGATGAAGAATCTAAAATAGAGTGTGTCATATGCATCCACTCAACTTCAAAATCATTTCCTATTTTATAGACTTTTCTCTTTTCTATAGGATTGAAATATTTTCTGAACTCTTTTAAGTGATGTTCATCAAACTTGTTTCCAATCATAGCCAAAGGCAGCGGTGTACCATAAATAGGGAATTGTAACTCTCTAAAAAGATAAGGTACAGCACCGATGTGATCTTCATGTGCATGGGTAATTACAATACCGACAATTTTATGTTTGATTTCATGAATATATGTAAAATCAGGAATAAGTATATCAACCCCATGCATCTCTTCATCTGGAAAACTCATACCGACATCAACAAGAATTGCTTCATTGTCTGTTTCAAAAACAGCAATATTTCCACCGATTTCTCCAAGCCCGCCAAGTGGTGTAACACGGACTTTTGCTTTTGATTCTAAATCAAGTTTATAGTGAGGGTTAAGTCTCTGCCTGTGTACTTCTTGATTCTTTGGAACAAATGCTTTTAGGTTTTCGTCTACAGGTGATGCTCCTCTTTTTTGACGGCCGCGTCCTTTACCTTTATTATTATTGTTTGATCTAGGTTTTGCATTTGCATTTTTTTCACCATTTGGTTTATTTTGATTGCCATTTGGTCTACGATTGTTATTTGGTTTACGATTGTTATTTGGTTTGCGCTGTTGTTGAGGCTTATTTTGTACTGCCTCTTGTGTCTCTTCTGCCATCCAAACTCCTTGTTAATTTATAGAGTTGGTGATAGTCGTTAGTGCTTATCTGATGAGGACGAACCGTTAATGCAAGCTCAAGTGTCTCCAGAGCTTCTTGAAGCATCTTCTTATCATATTTTGATGATAGATTTTTTAGTAAAGTTTTTCGGGGCTGCGAAAATGCAACTCTTAGCATATCCTCGAATTCTTTATCGTTTCTATCACTCTTTTTTTCTATAAGAAAAACAGCAGAGTCTATTTTGGGCTGAGGGTCAAATGCAGTTGGGGGAACTTTCACAATTATTCGTGTTGTTCCCACACTTTGGGCTATAACACCCAAAGAACCAAACACTTTTTCACCTGAGGATGCACAAAATTTTTCTGCTACTTCAAGTTGAACCATTACAAGTATATTTTTACACATAGGATCCGCGAGTGCTTTCAATATTATGTTCGTGGCTATATAATAGGGCAAATTCGCCACTAAATCATAAGGCTCACTCACAAGTTCACTCTGCCAAGCTTGTAATACATCTCCACAGTTTATATGGAGCCGCTCGGTAGCAATCTCTTTTTTAAATGTACTTTGTAACAGTTTACATAAATCGGTATCTACCTCAAAAGCTTCTACACTTTTGACATCAACTAAAAATTTAGTTAAATCACCTAAGCCAGGCCCAATTTCTACGATTTTATAATCGTTTTTGGGCATCGCTTCGACGATTTGTCTTAAAACTGACTGATCTTTCAGAAAGTTTTGTCCAAACTTCTTCTTTGCTACAACGCTTTCTTTATTCATAACACTATACTACCTTTTTTTTACTTACAAAAAGGTAATAGAGCATAAAAAAGCAGTTTTTTGATGATTTTTTATCCTAATGCATTTATTTTTTCTTCTGAAACTGCTTCCAGTCGTCTTTCCAATCTTGATATTTCTGCCATAAGTTCTTTTGCTGTTTTTTGCATAGCAGTATATTCTTCATTGACAAACTGTGTTTCAGACTCTGTCAGTACTTTTTGTTTTGGTTTGAATATTTTTGATAGTAAACCACCTTTTTTTTCTTCAGAGTAATATATATCAAAAATTTCACGGTATCTTTCATGCAGTTTATTATGGAGATCTTCAATATTGCTCATACATTCCAATGGATTGTTAGAGAGTAGTTTTAACTTCTGACCATCTGTATAAAACCATTGACCGAACTTTGTTTCTCTTACTGTAATAGGCAAAACCCTATCTTCAGCATCTACTCCTTTTATTAAGGATTGCGCTGTCTCTACAAATCTTGTTAATTCTATTTCTGCGTTTTTCAAACTTTTTAAAGTTTCGTCCTTTTTCATTTATGTCCCTGTCAAAATATAATGAATGATTATAGTCCTAAGTTGATTAAAGCAATATAAAACTTTTTGTTTCACGTGAAACACGTTAAGAAAACGATGATTTCTCATCGTTTTTAGCGTTGGAACCACAGTTGATGTCCGAAGGACCAGCGAGGACTCTCAGTTCAAGCAGAATATTAGAATAACAAAACATTGTCTCAAGGACCGACGAGGACTTACCAGATTATAAGCCAAGCAAGATATAATACTCTTATGAATTATTTTGCAAAAAGAATCATCCCGTGTTTGGATGTAAAAGACGGACGTGTTGTTAAAGGCGTCAATTTTGTAGGACTAAAAGATGCAGGTGATCCCGTTGAAGTCGCACGCAGATACAATGAAGAGGGTGCTGATGAACTTACTTTTTTAGACATCACTGCTTCATCAGATAATCGAGATACCATTGTAGATATAGTCGCTCAAGTTGCACGAGAAATTTTCATACCCCTCACAGTAGGCGGTGGTATTCGAAAACTTGATGATATTTACAAGCTACTTAATGTCGGTTGTGATAAAGTAAGCGTAAACTCTGCAGCTATAAAAAGACCTGAGTTGATAGATGAGGGTGCAAAACGTTTTGGTTCACAATGTATGGTAACCGCAATAGATGTGAAAAAAACCGGTGATTCATACAATGTATATCTAAACGGTGGGCGTGTAGATACAGGAATAGATGCCGTAGAATGGGCTAAAGAAGTAGTTGATCGCGGAAGTGGTGAAATACTTTTGACTTCTATGGATGCTGACGGCACAAAAGAGGGATTTGAGCTGAACATCACAGAACAAATAAGCCGTGCAGTACATGTGCCTGTAATTGCCAGTGGCGGAGCAGGAAGCATGCAACATATAAAAGAGGCCTTTGAACATGGTGCAGATGCAGCGCTAGCAGCCTCGATATTTCACTACAAAGAGATAGACATCATGGACTTGAAACATTATTTACATGAACAAAATATTCCGGTAAGGTTATAATACAATGATAATATGCGCAGGCAACAACGAAACATTTTCTTTTGCAACTCCAATGGGAATAGGCCTAATAGAAACAGCTATGAATCTTACTCGATTATGTCTGTTTGACAAACCTGAGTTTATACTTTTTGTAGGAACAGCGGGAAGTTACGGTGAAAAAAAAATATTTGACATAGTAGAATCAAAAACTGCTTCAAATATTGAACTGGCATTTTTAAGTAATGATGCCTATACGCCGCTTGATAATGTAGTTACAACCAATACTACGAATAAAAAAGATATAGTTGTAAACTCTTCAAATTATATTTCAACGAATGCCGAATTGGCAAAAAACTTTTTAAAGTTTGGCGTAGGCATTGAAAATATGGAATTTTTTTCAGTTTTACGCATTGCACAGGAGTTCAATATTCCTGCGGGTGGTGTATTTTGCATAACAAACTATACTAACAAGAATGCTCATGAAGATTTTGTAAACAATCATGCCAAAGCAAAAGAGCTGCTAGAGGTACATGTAATAAAACGCATCAAGGAACTAACAGCAAAATGAGCCAACTCAAACCATCCTTGCTCGATTTCACACAAAAAGAACTAACAGAGTTAGTCAAACCCTCTTTTCGTGCCAAACAAATTTACGGTTGGATGTATCATCAGTATGCACAAGATTTTAGTGCAATGAAAAACATTCCAAAATCAATGCAAGAAGAGTTAGCGCAAAAGTATACGCTTAATCCTATGAAAATTATTCGCAAAGAAGAATCAAGCGATGGAACCATAAAGTACCTTTTGCAGTTGCAAGATGATAAAACAGTAGAAGCTGTCTGGCTTAAAATGAAAGACACACAGTATGATGCAAATGGTGAAGTTATACAAGAAGCAAAATATACTATTTGTGTTTCTACTCAGGTTGGCTGCAAAGTAGGGTGCTCTTTTTGTTTAACAGCCAAAGGTGGTTTCACTCGTGATTTGACTCCTGGTGAGATAGTCGCACAGGTGGTCACGCTAAAGCGCGATAACGACCACAAACATAACAGAAAAATAAATATAGTCTATATGGGAATGGGCGAACCACTCGATAATCTCAATAATCTTGCAAAAGCCATAGAGATATTTAAAGAAGAAGAAGGACTTGCAATATCTGCAAAAAGACAAACAGTTAGCACAAGTGGATTAAGTAATAAAATAGATCAACTAGGCAAAATGGACTTGGGCGTACATATAGCGATATCATTGCATGCAGTTGATGATGAACTTCGTACTGAACTTATACCAATGAACAAGGCACACAACATCAACTCTATTATAGAAGCAGTAAAGCGCTTTCCGATTGATACACGAAAACGTGTTATGTTTGAATACCTTGTTATTAAAAACAAAAATGATGACTTAGGCTCTGCCAAGAAACTTGTTAAACTTCTTAACGGCATTAAAGCCAAAGTAAATCTTATTTATTTTAATCCATATCCAGGTACATCATATGAACGTCCTACGAGAGAAGATATGGTTAAATTTCAAGATTATCTCATTCAACATGGTTTACTCTCTACCATTCGAGATTCAAAGGGCATAGACATTAGTGCCGCCTGTGGGCAGTTAAAAGAAAAGACCCAGGATGAAATCAATTAAAGGAGAACAATGAGTTACGTTGATATGAGTGAAGTTGTTTTATTGGTAGTAGTTTTTGCTGTTGGAGTTGGCGGCTTTATCTGGGCTGCAACTAAAAAAGACAGCGATTAGTTTTATAGCACTTAAAGGAGACAGTATGTCAGAAAAAACTGATGCAGAAAGAATAAAAGAAATATACAAACTTTGTAAAAGTCACTTTGGTGATGTTCAGTTTGTAGGTGTAAAATACCACAACAAAATTGGATGGATTGCCAAAGCACAACTTGGTAATGATTTTGAGAACTTAACAGCAGATGGTAAAACAAGCAGTGATGCACTAAGAAAACTAAGAAATCGCGTGAAAAAAATCATTAAAAGATATAATGAAGTCTAACTGAGAGCAGACGACCAACACACCAGGGAGGTCGTCTATGAGTGTAATCATACCCTACTAATCTTAAAAAATTATTTCATCTTAAAATAAATTTTAATCGTAATAAAATATCCAAATTTGGTAATAAATTTTCAAATATGTGTAGTATTCACACATTGTTGTAAAGTGTGAATATCACATGAAATAATCAGAAAAAAAATTTATAAATTTGATAATTAATTAAGAAATATTTTATGTAAAATTCAACTTAAATTGATTCCATTATCGTATAAAGTTCCTAGTTTAAGGACTTTTCAAAGGATTTAGAAAAACAACTGTATA